>CAUCWU010000426.1 GCA_958446555.1 uncultured Lachnospiraceae bacterium
AATGACGGCACTTGTTAAGCAGACGCCACGAAAATTAATGATTCAGGATTTAATATTCGGATTAGTTCCATAGGAAAATGTTAGACGACAATACTGGCATCAGCTCATAAATCATCCAATGTATAGAGGAACTATTAGTGGGTTAGCAAATGGTTCAGCAGGCTCAATGCCTAATATTTCAAAGCAGAAACTAAATAATCTTGCAATTCCACTTCCACCGGTAGAACTACAGATGGAAATAGAACCTTTTATTGAACAGAGCGATAAATCAAAATAAATACAGGAAGGATTGTTTATATGGCATATACAGATTTCAAAACTTATATACAAGATAAATTTGCAGATTATCTGCTAAAACAGGTATCTGCTTTTGTTAATGAATATCATGATGGCATTGGATTTCATACGTTGAATGTTTTGTCTGTATGTGATCAGGAAGTGGATAATTTAATGGTGAAGTCTATTTGTTGTACTGACATGCCAGATCCTTTCGTTAAGATAGAAATTAATGTTACAGCAGATATTATCATGCTTGGTCTAGGTAAGAAAAAGTATGAGGCAGATCATAAAACAAGATGGTTCACAGTTACCGTTATTGCGTGTCTTAAAGATGGGACAATGACGCTCAATGAAAATGAAACTCGAATAAAGGAATATGCACCTGGAACATGGGATAAAACAACTGCATTAGATGAGTTTGGTGTACCATATGTGTATACAGCAGATCTGGAGGAAATTGCGGACAGTTTTTTTGAATTCTATTGTCAGGATGCAATTTATCATATGTACAATTTTCCATATGGTCATGTTATGCAGCAGTTAGGAATAGATGCATACGAGGCGGATCTTCCTGAAAATAACATGGGAAGAATGTATTTTAAGACTGATAAAGCAACAGTTTATCATAAATATCCTTATATGGGTGAAATAAAAGAAGAGGAAGAAACAGTGCATCCGGGGACACTGCTTTTAAGTAAGGATAATTACTTTATGCGAGGTGCAGGATGCTATATGCTGACAATCGCGCATGAAATTGTGCATTGGTATTATCATCAGAAGTTTCTTAAGATTTTATCTCTGTTAGATGATAGTAAGAGTATGATGTCTTGTGGGGTTGAACCAGAAAAATACGATGAAGAAATGACGAGCTTACAAAAGGCGATGTGGTTTGTTGAATGGCAAGCAAACTCAATTGGAATGAGAATTGCTATGCCACAAGCATTATTTGTACAAGCAGTACAGGAGGCCTATGCATCAGCATCACAGATACCTCGTAAGGGTTCATATTATGCAGAGGTGGTAGAAGACACTTTGCATAGAGTTGCTCAGTTATTTGATGTTTCAGATTTTATTGCCAAGCAAAGAGCGATACAATTGGGGTGGGATGTTGCGGCAGGCACATTTATATATATTGATGGACACAGGCATGATCCGTTCTTTTTTACAGAAGGAACGTTGGGACCGAAACAATCATTTGTAATAGATAAGGCTGGACTAGATAAGGTTTGTGAAGAAAATCCTCATATCAAGGAATTATTGGATAATGGGACATTTATATATCTTGGATATGTTGTGTGCATCAATGATGAACGATATGTACGTAAGGCCAGGGATTATGAAAAATTATGTAGCGGAGCAGAATATGAGTTGACTGATTATGCACGAGAACATGTTGACGAATGTTGCTTGATTTTTAATTGGGAATCAATTTCTGGAGCTTATGATGATGGTGGTTTTTACGGCCAATGCTATCTCAGTAAAGATGTATCTGTTCAAAATAGAATCGAACATACATATGATCCTAATTTTGAATCAAACCAAACGACAGAATCATTGGCTGCTCAGATTGAAAAATATAAAGCAGCTTTTGCAGCAGAAGATGATATATTAAGTGAGCTTCATAGTAAGAGAACTTTTTCAGAAACACTTATATACCATATGGATCGTAAGAAAATTACAGTTGAAGAGTTGCAGTTTAGATCAGGCATAAGTGGAACAACAATAAAGAAATACAGAGCAGGCACAAGTAAAACGGATATTGAAAATGCCATGGCTTTATTCATAGGATTAAATTTACCAGAGAAGTATTGTGACCATATGCTTCATACATTAAAAATTTCGTTAGATGATACAGATTTACAAGATAAAGTGTATAGAGTACTGATCAGAGAACATTCTGATGGGAATCTCGATCAGTGGAATGAAATATTAAGGGGATTTGGACTTAGTGAGATACCAAATACCAGAAACCAAAATAAAAATTTAAAAAATTATATGGTAGAGACACATAAAGTTTCCCATAGGAAATGTAAAGTATTTATAAGGGTTTTGCCCATTTGTTAAAAACTAACAAATAGGCAAAATGGTTCTATGTCAAGATTTAGTACAAGTTAAAATGAGAAATTTTTCCCCATTTTAACCCGCCAGAAGCTCAGCCTCAGTGTGTGTTCTTTCATATACTCGTTCGAATTCATTTGGTGACATATAGTTACAATGGCTATGAATTCGTTTCGTATTGTAGAAAGCTTCCAGATATTCGAAAATCAAACGGTATGCCTGCTTGTAATCGCGAATTTTAAAGCGGTTGAGCCATTCACGTTTGATAATTGAATGGAAGGATTCAATGCATGCATTATCCCACGGAAACGCTTTCTTTGAGTAACTACGCTGCATATTTTCTGTTGCTTTTTTATATTCCGTTGCAACATACTGACTGCCACGATCTGAGTGAATGATTAATGGCTGGTCGATATTTCGGCGAGCTTTGGCTTTGTTTATTGTATCAATCACGCAGGATACTTCCAGTGTTTCTGAAAGTGTCCAGGCTATGATTT
>CAUCWU010000427.1 GCA_958446555.1 uncultured Lachnospiraceae bacterium
GCCCGGAGCGGAAACTACCATTGCAACGAATGCTGTAGATCATACCGGAGCAAAGACGGCGAGCTTCCAAAAGTACAGTCCTGGATGGGTCTGTCAATCACGTGGATAAAAGATCTGGGAAGAGAGTATTGATGCATCCCTCTTTGTGATTTTTTTGACGATTTCCAAGTAATGGTATTGAAGTTTTGCTCTGATTATAGTAGAATACACTTTAGTGCAGTGAATATATCAACAAATGGAGGTTATTATGTATCAGATCACAAAGGCAAAAAAGCTGGCAGATAAGATCTATCTGATGGATGTTGTGGCACCGAGAGTGGCAGCAAACTGCCTTCCGGGACAGTTCATTATTGCAAAGGTAGACAAGGAAGGTGAGCGTATTCCGCTTACAATCTGCGATTATGACAGAGAAAAGGGAACTATCACCATCGTGTTCCAGATCGTCGGTGCATCAACCGAGAAAATGTCAAAGCTTGTCGAAGGAGACAGCTTTACAGATTTTGTAGGACCGCTTGGTGTGGCATCTGAGTTCACAAAGGAAGATCCAGAAGCTTTAAAGAACAAGAAGTTCTTATTCGTTGCCGGTGGTGTTGGTGCAGCACCTGTTTACCCACAGGTAAAGTGGCTGCATGAGCATGGCATTCAGGCAGATGTAATTGTCGGTGCAAAGACACAGTCCTTAATCCTTCTTGAAGAAGAGATGAAAGCTGTTGGAAATGTTTATATCACAACAGATGACGGCAGCTATGAGCGTAAGGGAATGGTTACTCAGGTGATTCAGGAACTGCATGATCAGGGCAAGCAGTATGATGTATGTGTTGCAATCGGACCGATGATCATGATGAAATTCGTATGCAAGCTGACAAAGGAGCTTGGTATTCCAACAATCGTAAGCTTAAATCCGATCATGGTAGACGGAACAGGTATGTGCGGCGGATGTCGTGTATCTGTAGGCGGAGAAATCAAGTTTGCCTGCGTAGATGGACCAGAGTTTGATGGTCATCTGGTAAACTGGGACGAGGCAATGATGCGTCAGCAGACCTATAAGACAGCAGAAGGCAGAGCAATGTTAAAGGAGCTTGAGGGCGAGACCCATCACGGCGGCTGCGGACACTGCGAAGGCTGATAAAACAAGATATAGAAAAGTAAAAATACGCAAAATACGCAGAAATGAGGTTGAATATGAGCGTTTTAAACAGAGTTCCAGTCAGAGAGCAGGATCCAAAGGTAAGAGCTACTAATTTTGACGAAGTCTGTCTTGGATATAACATGGAAGAGGCAATGGAAGAGGCATCACGCTGCATTAATTGTAAGAATGCAAAGTGTATTCAGGGATGTCCAGTATCTATCAATATTCCGGCATTTGTAAAAGCGGTAAAGGAAGGAAAGATCACAGAAGCTGCTGATATCATTGCAGAATCATCTGCACTTCCGGCAATCTGTGGACGTGTATGTCCGCAGGAGACACAGTGCGAAGGCAAGTGTATTCGTGGTATCAAGGGTGATCCTATTTCCATCGGAAAGCTGGAGCGTTTCGTTGCTGATTACTCCAGAGAGCATGGCTATGTTCCGAAGAAGCCAGAGACTACAAACGGCAAGAAGGTTGCTATCATCGGTTCCGGCCCGGCAGGTCTTACATGCGCAGGCGATTTAGCAAAGCTTGGCTACGAAGTTACTATCTTCGAGGCACTTCACGAGCCAGGCGGTGTATTAACATATGGTATTCCGGAGTTTCGTCTTCCGAAGGATGAGGTTGTACAAAAAGAGATTGACAATGTCCGTAAGCTTGGCGTTAAGATCGAGTGCAACGTTGTTATCGGAAAGTCTGTTACCATTGACCAGCTGATGGAAGAGGAAGGCTTTGAGGCTGTATTTATCGGTTCTGGAGCAGGTCTTCCAAAGTTTATGGGTATCCCGGGTGAGAACGCAGTTGGTGTATTCTCTGCAAATGAGTTCTTAACAAGAAACAACTTAATGAAGGCATTCCGTGATGACTATGATACCCCGATCTTTAGAGGAACAAAGGTAGCAGTTGTCGGCGGCGGAAACGTTGCAATGGATGCAGCTAGAACAGCACTTCGTCTTGGCGCAACCACATATATCGTATATCGCCGCAGTGAGGCAGAGCTTCCAGCAAGAGTAGAGGAAGTACATCATGCAAAAGAAGAGGGAATCATTTTCCATCTTCTGACAAACCCGACTGAGATCCTTGAGGACGAGAAGGGCTGGGTAAAGGGCATGAAGTGTGTTCGTATGGAATTAGGCGAGCCGGATGCATCTGGAAGACGCCGCCCGGTTGTAATCCCGGATTCAGAGTTTACACTTGACGTAGATACCGTTATCATGGCACTTGGTACTTCACCGAACCCACTGATTTCTTCTACCACAGAGGGTCTTGAGACCAACAAGTGGAAGTGCATCGTGGCAGAGGAAGACAACGGCCAGACCTCCAAGGAAGGCGTATTCGCAGGTGGCGATGCCGTAACAGGCGCAGCTACCGTAATCCTTGCAATGGAAGCTGGAAAAGCTGGTGCAAAGGGTATTCACGAGTATCTTTCTAATAAGTAATAACAACTATTTAATATAAAAGAGGCAGGCATGAAATATGTCTGTCTCTTTTTTTAAGCTGACGAATTTCTTACGATTTTTGACGGGAGCAGAAGAATCAGGAAAAAGGGTTGTGCAGAACAAAAAAAGATGATAAGCTGAAAAAAAGAAAATCAGGGAAAGGAGCAGACTTTGTGAAGAAAAAAAGAAAGAAAAAAATGGCGGCAGGCATGAAATTTCTGTTTGCACTTTTATTTACAGCATCAATTGGTTTGA
>CAUCWU010000428.1 GCA_958446555.1 uncultured Lachnospiraceae bacterium
CGAATATTTGCGAATAAGCCAAGTCCTTTACGAATCTTTAACAGACCTGCCTCTGGTCTTAAATTTGGTGCTACCTGATACCATCTTGAATTGCCAACATTTCCACCGACTGCACCAAGAAGTACTGCATCACTTGCCTTTGCCTTCTCTAACGCTTCCTCTGTCAGCGGTTCGCCGTATGCATCAATGGAGCATCCGCCCATCAAAAGGGTCTCATACTCAAATTCATGTCCATATTTTTTTGCTACTGTATCCAGTACCTTTTTGGCTTCAGCCACAATCTCCGGACCAATTCCGTCACCCGGTATCAACGCAATCTTTCCCGTCATCTTTTATCCTTTCCAACAGCGATCGCTGTCTTCCCATGTTTCCTTTCAAACTTTCATTATGAGTTGGGAGCAAAAGACTTTTTGACCCCAACTCATAATGAAAGTACAAGCACCTTGCAGCACTTGTACTTCCCTATGTTAGTATATTTTGGTTTTTTTTTCAAGTGAACAAACTTTGTTTCACAAATAGCATCAACAAGTAATTAAATTTGATCAAGTTTTTTGAAGCAATTCAATACTTATAAATAAAAAGGAATGAGTTTGTTTGCTCTAATATATCCTTACTCACATTTCTATCTATCCTTATTCCTTCATACGCTCAAAAACTAACTCATAGCCGTCGCTGCCGAAGTTTAAACTTCTATTAACACGGCTGATTGTCGCCGTTGAGGCACCAGTTTTTTGTGCAATCTCAAGATACGTATTTTTCTGGCGCAGCATTGATGCGACCTCAAAACGCTGAGCAATTGACTGAAGCTCATTTACCGTACACACATCCTCAAAAAAAGCATAACACTCATCAAGATCCTTCAATGTAAGGATTGCCTGAAACAGATGATCTGTCTCTGGATTTTTAATTTTTTTATTCATTCCGGCTGCTGTGCGATTTTAGACAGCGCAAACACAGTCAAAGCGCACAGCTTCTCCTTTCTTCATTCTTTTGATTTTAAGATGTCTAAACAGGATGTCGATCCGTTCCCTCTGACAGTCCTTCAATCCCATACTTGTATTTTGACACGCTAAAGCGAAAAAGTCAAGTCTTTTTGAAAATTTAAGATTTTCCGATTCGTATCATTGTTAACCTGAGCTTCATCCCCTATCTTCTGCTCGCCACAGACATCCATTCCGAGAAATACGATTCCTGTTCTTTGTGCCTCTGCTAGAAAATCCAAAATGGTATCAACTGCTATATTTCCCTGGCTCCAGTCGGTGTTTGCTTCTTCTTTTCTCAATACATCTTTATCAAATGATACATACACTGGATTTTCAGAAAGTGCCTTGTATAACTTTTCTTTTTGATGCTCAAATTCGTCTTCTTCCACCCATAAAATACGCGAATCAGATTTTAGTATTTCTCCGGTTCCATCTTCGTCTGCAGGGCCGATGAGAATCGCCTTTTTTAAATTTGAAAACTCTGATAGAGAGCGAAGCACCCAACTGCCGCAGGTCAAAAGACCGCCCCCAAATGCACTCTCCATACAATCTGAGTGATGATCAAACAACAGAAGGGTAAATGGCTGATTGATTTTTTGTAAGAAAAGAAGACTCAAGTAATGATAGTCACCGGAATCAATATAGTGAAGTGCATTTGCAGGCACTGATTCGATTCGCTTTGTCAGCTCTTCTCTCGCCTCATCACTGCAAAAATATAGGCTTCCTGATACATCGCTGCAATCAATGCGCACACAGTTTTCGGCTGGCTCATTTTTCGATAAATTTTCTGCAAAATCTTTTGATACATTTTCTAATGAGCTTTCTACCCTATTCTTCTTCCAGAAATCTTGTGCATCATAAGCACCTGAGAGCGAAATCAGATAATACGGATTCATCATTCGTTTTCCTCGTTCTTTCTTGGTCCTTTTTCTTTTAAGTAGTCACGCACAGCAAGTAAATCTGGCAAAATCACGCCTGAAAGTCTGCGCATCTCATCATCTGGCTCTAGTAAATCTGGCACCATAATCGGATACAAGCCTGCCGCATGAAGAGAACGCACACCATTAAACGAGTCCTCGACTCCATAGGCAGTTGCAGGATCAATTTTCATGCGCTTACATGCCTCCAAATAGATATCTGGCTCTGGCTTACTCTTTTTTGCCATCTCGCCTCCGACAATCACATCAAAATAGGAAACAAGTCCTGCCTGTGTCAGCTGACGAATGACCGTCTCGCTTCTTGTCGATGAGGCCAGTCCGACATGAGCACCACTTTCCTTTAACCAAGATAACAATTCTCTCGCTCCTTTTTTTACTGGAAGCCCCTCTGTCTCTTCAATTTCGTGAAAGCGATTTGATGTATCCTTTCGAAACTCTTCATACGGGAAATCTGCCCCCTGATAACCACATACGATCTCTTTTGTCTTTTCAATCGTGGTTCCGATGCAAGCGTGAAACATGTTTTTTACATCTTTTAACTGATATTTTTCTCTGTAGTCCTGCCAACATCGTTCACACACATGCTCGGAATCAAAAATGACACCATCCATATCAAATACGATATTTAACATTTTGTCACCTCTTTTTACCCTTTCTTAAAACCACAAATGGCCGCCCTGTTTCCAGAGCGGCGAATGTTTTTAGAATTGCGAAAGTTGCGTAGCAACGGAGCAATTCGTGAGCATTAATCTACATACTTTTTTAACGTATTGCGTACTGCATCTTTTCCTGCAAGCATTTCAACGAACATACCCTCTACCTTGTCTGCAAGACCTGCCTCGTACATGTCTACACCAAAGATTGCCTTATTAGTGAGAATTTCCTTAAGCTGTCCTGTATAA
>CAUCWU010000429.1 GCA_958446555.1 uncultured Lachnospiraceae bacterium
AGCCACATCGTAAATGTGCCCGTATCGTCGGTGATACAATGGGTAAATATCATCCGCACGGAGACAGCTCAATATACGGAGCACTGGTCAATATGGCTCAGGAATGGTCTACCCATTATCCGTTAGTGGATGGACATGGAAACTTCGGTTCAGTGGATGGCGACGGTGCTGCTGCAATGCGTTACACAGAGGCACGTCTCTCGAAGATTGCAATGGAGATGCTTGCTGATATCAACAAGGATACGGTAAACTTCAGTCCGAACTTTGATGAGACAGAGAAGGAGCCGGATGTACTTCCATGTCGTTTTCCAAATTTGTTGTGTAATGGTACCACTGGTATTGCCGTCGGAATGGCTTCCAATATTCCACCGCACAATATCAAAGAGACGATTGATGCAGTTGTGAAGATGATCAACAACCGGATTGATGAGGATCGTGACACTGCAATTGAGGAACTCATGGGTGTCATTCAGGGACCAGACTTCCCAACCGGTGCGACGATCATTGGTCGTCGTGGTATTGAAGAGGCTTACCGTACAGGAAAGGGAAAGATTCTTGTCCGTGCTGTCACAAACATTGAGCCAATGCAAAATGGCAAAAATCGAATTGTTGTGACAGAGCTTCCATATGGTGTCAACAAGGCAAAGTTAATCGAAAAGATTGCAGAGCTTGTAAAGGATAAGCGTATTGACGGTATTACCGATCTGGCAGATCAGTCCAGCCGAGAGGGAATGCGCATCTCGATTGAGCTTCGCCGTGACGTGAACCCAAATATTGTATTGAATCAGTTGATGAAGCATACACAGCTTCAGGATACATTCGGTGTCATTATGCTGGCACTTGTTGGCGGTGAACCGAAGATCTTAAATCTTCACGATATGCTGTATTATTATTTGCAGCATCAGGAGGAAGTTGTCACAAGACGAACAAAATATGATTTAAATAAAGCACAGGAGCGTGCTCATATTTTGGAGGGTCTGTTAATTGCGCTTGATCACATTGATCGTGTGATTGAGATTATTCGTGGCTCGGCAAATGTGGCAGCAGCGAAGGCAGCGTTAATTGAAGAGTTTGGTCTTTCGGATGCACAGTCTCAGGCGATTGTGGATATGCGTCTTCGTGCATTGACTGGTCTTGAGCGCAGTCGTCTGGAAAATGAGTACAAGGAGTTGGAAGCGCGCATTGCTTATCTGCAGAGTATTTTAGGAGATGTGAAGGTACTTCTTGGTGTAATCCGCGACGAACTTCTAGTTATTAAAGAAAAGTACGGCGATGACCGTAAGACTTCAATTGAGCTAGCAGAGGATGAGTTTAATGCAGAGGATCTGATTCCAAATGAGACAGCTGTGATTGCAATGACAAAGCTTGGCTACATTAAGAGAATGTCACCAGATCACTTTAAGGCTCAGAATCGAGGCGGCAAGGGCATTAAGGGAATGAATATCCTAGATGAAGACTATATTTCAGATTTAATCACGATCAACAATCATGATTATGTGATGTTCTTCACTAATTTAGGAAGAGTTTACCAGCTAAAAGGTTATGAGATCCCAGAGGCAAGCCGTATTGCAAGAGGAACTGCTGTCATTAATCTGCTGCAGTTACAGGCTGGTGAGAAGGTTACGTCAATCCTTCGAAATGAGGGATACGAGTCTGGATATCTCACAATGGCAACCAAGCTTGGTATGATAAAGAGAACCAATCTGTCTGAGTATGCGAATATCCGCAAGGTAGGTCTTGCAGCAATTAGCCTTCGCGATGGAGATGAACTGATTGATGTTCATGTAACAGATGGCAAGAAGGATATCTTAATGATTTCCAAGAAAGGTCAGTGCATCCGTTTTGATGAGAATGATGCAAGAGCAACTGGAAGAGTTTCCATGGGTGTAAAGGGTATGAATCTTTCCGATGGGGATAGTGTCATTGGCATGCAGGTTGCAGAAGAAGATGGTGTACTTTTATTTGTATCTGAGATGGGTATGGGCAAGAAGACAGCCATGAGCGAGTTCAAGGATCAAAACCGAGGCGGAAAGGGCATTCGCTGTTATCGTGTAAATGAAAAAACAGGAAATCTTGCCGGAGTGAAGATTTATAAAGAAGGCTATGAGTTAATGTTAATCACAACAGAAGGTACTGTGATCCGTATGAAGACCGATACGATTCCAGTTCTCGGAAGAGATACCAGTGGCGTTAAGCTGATGCAGGTTGATCAGGAGAATGTAACGGTATCTAGCATTGAGTTGATTGAGGAGTCAAAGGAAGTCGAAGAGGAAACTGTGGAAGAAACAGAAAATTCTGAAGAGTAAAGAAGTTAAGTAAAAAAGTCTCTCGCGGGTATCCGCGGAGACTTTTTTAAAAAAATTAAAATTAGGTATTGACTTTATTGAAAATATAAGCTATAATTAGTCATGCGTTTAAAGCAATTCATATAGTTATAGTTGTGGAGAAATACTCAAGTGGCTGAAGAGGCGCCCCTGCTAAGGGTGTAGACCGTTTGCGCGGTGCGAGGGTTCAAATCCCTCTTTCTCCGTTTCTATTTTAGGAAAGTTTAGTATCATAACAAAAGGTTATTCGAATTACTTACAGTTCCATTCATATGTATTGTGTCACCCTTTGGGTTTGCCTAAAAAGGCAGCGCAAAGGTTTTTTATTGCTTCAAATTCTTGTTCAAAAAAAAGATTTGAAAAAAGTTAAAAAAACAGTTGACAAACGCTTGAGAGTGTGCTAATATATAGAAGCTGTCGCTGAGACAGAGAACAAAACATACAGAACCTTGATAATTGAACAGTATAACCAACCCTGAAAATTTCTTGAAAAAAG
>CAUCWU010000430.1 GCA_958446555.1 uncultured Lachnospiraceae bacterium
CCGGATTAGTCAATATCACAAAAAGAAAGGTGGTACTGATAATGTCAGGAAAGAAAAGTACATTAACAAAAGCAACTGCAGTTGCAGCAGGTGTAGGTGCTGCATATCTGGCACTGAAGAAGAAGGAAAGCGAAAAACAAGCTTCTGAGAAGCAGGCTGCCGCAAACAATACTTATAGAAACACTGAGCGTGGCAGATACGATAAGAATAGCAAGGGAATTTATTATAGCAATGGTAACTATGAGGCATTTGCAAGACCAGAAAAGCCAGAAGGCGTTGATGAGAAGCATGCTTATATCGTAGGAAGTGGACTTGCAGCATTGTCAGCTGCTTGCTTCTTAGTACGTGATGGTCAGATGCCTGGATCTCATATCCACATCTTAGAGGCAATGGACATTGCTGGTGGTGCTTGCGATGGTATCTTTGATCCGGCCCGCGGTTATATCATGAGAGGTGGACGTGAGATGGAGAACCATTTCGAGTGTCTGTGGGATCTGTTCCGCAGCATTCCATCCTTAGACACTCCGAATGCATCTGTACTGGATGAATTCTATTGGCTGAATAAGCACGATCCAAACTATTCTCTGTGCCGTGCAACTGAAAACTGCGGCAAGGATGCTCATACCGATGGCAAGTTCAACTTAAGCCAGAAGGGCTGCATGGAAATCATGAAGTTATTCATGACTAAGGATGAGGATCTGTACGATAAGACCATTGAGGATGTATTTGATGACGAAGTATTCAATTCTACATTCTGGCTGTATTGGCGTACGATGTTCGCATTTGAAAACTGGCACAGTGCATTGGAGATGAAGCTGTACTTCCAGCGTTTCATTCATCATATTTCTGGTCTGCCGGATTTCAGCGCATTGAAATTTACAAAGTATAATCAGTATGAATCCTTAATCCTTCCAATGCAGAAGTATTTGGAGGCAGCAGGTGTTGAGTTCCGTTTTGGAGTTGAAGTTACCAATGTAATCTTTGAATTCAAGGATGGAAAGAAGATCGCATCTGCAATTGAGTGCAAGGAAAATGGCGTAGAAAAGGGTATTGTTCTTACTGAGAATGACCTCGTATTCGTCACAAACGGAAGCTGTACAGAGGGTACCATCTACGGTGATCAGAACCATGCACCAAACGGAGATGCAGAGGTTCGTACCAGTGGATGCTGGAATCTTTGGAAAAACATTGCAAAGCAGGATCCTTCCTTTGGTCATCCAGAAAAATTCTGTTCCGATATCACAAAGACCAACTGGGAGTCTGCTACGGTTACCACATTGGATGACAAGATCATCCCATACATCACCAATATCTGTAAGCGTGATCCAAGAACCGGAAATGTTGTTACCGGCGGTATCGTAAGCTGTGTTGATTCCAACTGGCTGTTAAGCTGGACAATCAACCGTCAGGGTCAGTTCAAGACTCAGGACAAGGATAAGGTTTGTGTTTGGGTATATGGTCTGTTTACCGATAAGCCAGGTAACTTTGTAAAGAAACCGATGAGAGAGTGTACTGGTAAGGAAATCACAGAAGAGTGGCTGTATCACTTAGGTGTTCCGACCGATCAGATTCCAGAGCTTGCTGAGAACAGTGCAGTCTGCGTACCGACTATGATGCCATATATCACTGCATTCTTCATGCCGCGTACAAAGGGCGACCGCCCGGATGTTATTCCGGATGGCTGCGTAAACTTCGCATTCTTAGGTCAGTTTGCTGACACACCTCGCGACACTGTATTCACTACAGAATATTCTGTAAGAACTGCTATGGAAGCTGTTTATGGACTGCTTGGTGTAGACAGAGGTGTTCCGGAGGTATGGGGCAGTGTATATGATATTCGTGAACTGCTTGACAGTTCTGTAAAGCTCATGGATGGCAAGTCTCCGCTTGATATCCAGCTGCCAGGACCGCTGAATGCATTAAAGAAGCCTCTGCTTCATGTCATTCATGGAACGGTAGTTGAGAAAGTACTTCAGGATCACGATATTATAAGATGAGTTATTGCAAAATAGCAGCATCGAAGATGAATAGTTAGTAAAAAATCGGCAGGATTATTCTTGCCGATTTTTTCGTGATTCAGAAAAAAACAGGATCCGGAAGAATTTGTATTGCTATTGTATAGATATTGTAATTTAATATATGTAAAGAAAGAGAGGTGATTTTATGGAACCGATGGGAATTGTACAAAAGTCTGTGTCTTAAAAAGGAAAAATAGAACGAATGTTTTAACAACTTGATGGAGATTTAGCAAAAGAAAAAACGAGAAGTTTACTCGTCAGAGATGAAAAAAACACAAAATTATTGACACAAACCTAAAGCTATGGTAAAGTTTAACTGAAATTTATGGAAAAAGCTACACTGATGTGGTTAAAATCAATAAGTAGGAGGAAGGAGTATGAAAAATAAAGTGCGATTTGTTTTATTTATAATTTCAATAATTGCGGTATCTTTTTTTGCACCATTAAAAAGTTTCCAATTAAAATGGCTTATTGATTCGAAATCCAAAGAGGAAGCTTTGGACTATCTTGTTATTATTTTTTTGATTACAATTTTAAGTTGGTTGTTTGAATACTTTAGTAGGAAGTTATTTACTAATTTTGCTTGCGATGAGATTGAAAAAATTCGTAACCGAATTATGAATAATGTGTTGCACCGATCAATAGAACAGTATAATAATGAGAGTGATGCAGTATATTTGTCGCTTTTAACGAATGATTTACGAACTATATATGATGACTATTATATGTCTATTTTTAATATGATATTTTGGGGTGGGATTATGGCGTGTACATTAGGCATGTATTTGTACATAA
>CAUCWU010000431.1 GCA_958446555.1 uncultured Lachnospiraceae bacterium
GTATTCCAGATATTCGCATGAATTGCTGCTCTCTCATAATTCTTTAGATGGGTTTCATAGGACACACTTCTCTGCTTTTCACATCCAAACACGCGGTAGGTAATTGCATTGGTTGCTCGGTCTAGTGTGGCATTACTCAAAATTCCAGACTGCTCTTTGTAGGCAACACCAGTCTTTTGCACGATTACTTTCATCTTCTCTGCGATCACATAGGAGATCGGCGGAAAAATCATACAAAGAAGGGCCAACCGCCAGTCATAATACAAAAGCATTCCGGCATAGGCTGCAAGTGCGACACCAGTATCAAAAATTTCGGTTGTAAATTTACGCATTCCCTCTGCACAGTCATCCACATCAAGGATTGCCTTTGTCATGATGCTTCCGGCTCCCTCTTCCTCAAGCTCAGACTTTGTCTTGTGAACCAGACTGTCATACAAAATGATTTTCATTCGCCGATTGACATTATTGGAAAAACGGCGCACATAGAAACGCTTGATATAACGGCAGATCTGAACAACGGCAATCACGCCTACATATAGAGCCACCAAAACAAGCATATCCTGAAAGGTCTTCTCTTCATTTAAAATATGAATTAGACAGCCTGCCATCTGTCCCTCAAACCAAGGGCCAGCCAGCAGTCCAATATTGTAAATTAAACCAGAGACGGTGACAAACAAAAGCACCAACCACTCTGCTTTAAAATAAGAAAGAATGCGATCTGGAGCAAAGGCTTTTTTATTATTCGTCTTCTTTGTCGCCATCGTTAGTCACTTCCTCTCCCCAAATCAGTGGTGTTACATCTGGAAAACCAGCACGGCTTTGTTCTTTTGAGCGCAAATACAGCTTATCGAGTGTTTTTGCAAATTGCGCTTTCTCATCCTCTGGAAGTTCTTTTAACAACCACTCATAAAAGACAGCTTCGATATGCGCTTTTGAATTTTTTAGGCTCTCTGCCTTCCCGGTTGCAAATAATAGCTGGCTTCGCCCGTCAGCTGGATTAGGCTTTCTCACCAGATACCCCTTCTCCTCAAGGCTTGCCGCACGTCTAGCCGCTGCTCCTTTATCGATCATCAGCTTCTCTCTCACCTTTGCCTGTGTGATGCCTGGATTGTGACGAACCAGATGAATAAAATCAAATTCAGCTGTGCCAATTCCTTCTTCCTTCATCGTCTGAACGGTAAATTTATTTAGTTCACGGGCGATTTTTGTCATTCTTCGTTTTGTGATATCCATTTCACGATCTCCTCTCAAAAAAAAATCATCTAAACTAGATGTATGTGCATCTAGTTTAGATTATGGTACAACCTTTTTCTTTTGTCAAGGGGAAATTAGATTTCTTCCTTCCCACCATTCCTGCTACGAATGACAAAAAGAATTGAGACTAGCAGGACGGCGCAGACAGAAAGCGCCAGAAGTGACAATTGAGGAAGTCCGACTGCCTGCAGTACACCGATTAGGAAGTATCCGACCATGCAGACGGCTGCGACTACTGCCACATATGGGATCTGGGTTGCGACGTGGTTGACGTGCTCGCAGTGTCCACCTGCTGATGCCATGATTGTGGTATCGGAGATTGGGGAGCAATGATCTACCAAATCTGCTACAAATACCTTTGCTCCAAGCAGATTGGTCATACCGGACAGGGTCCATGCCAGTGTCAAAATCATAATTGGTGCGATCATCGACTTAAATCCTTCTGGGATACACTCGGTAAACTCCTGGAAGGTTAATACATCGCGCATCATATAGTAGACAAAAGTGAATGCTAGTGTCACAGCACCGCCAAGTACCAGTCCAACTGATGCATCTGAGCCTGCAAACGCATCCACAAAGGATACTCCGTCAAAGAAGCCGCCTGTTCGCCATCATGATGTGCCAACATCTTGATGCCTGGACTTTGCCAAAGACTTAACTCAGTGCTTCTACCATTTCCAGTGTATCTGAAACGGTCGCCTCACCTTTTAGAAATTTTTCTTGCCATTCTTGTCCCTGAATCGTACTTAAAAAACCTGTATCTGCAATATTACAGAGAAATTGAAAGCCAAAGCCCGGATACTGCAACTGATCTAAGCAAAATGTATAGCCAGCTTCCTCAACTTTTGGCGCTAATTCTTCCAGTTCCTTTAAATTTTTCGGAAGCGTCCATTTCCTGACTTACAAAGCACCGCAAGATGTCGGCGAAGTTAGGAAAAGCGTAACTCTGGACTAAATCGCGGTTCCAATGCATCCCAATGTGAGAAATCCTGACGGCTGCAACGGAATCCTCGTCCGACCCGTCGGGCGGGGTTGTTCAAAAAGGGCATGTTACAATTCAATAAACTTTTCAAAAGACCCCTGCGTACAAAGGCACGCAAAAAAGCAATCGTATTTTTTTGCGATTGTTTTTTTTGATTGCTCTTTTCCCCATTTATTGCCGGTTTCCGACCCTTCATTATGCCCAAACGGCCTGAAAGCTCTTATCGGACTTTCAGGTCAATTTCTCCATTAACCAAATTACATTTTTACAGTTTAAGTCTATTCTCGATATACCATCTGTGCAAAATTATAATCTACATTACCATGACCTTTAGCTAATTATATATTTTGTACCTTTGCCTGTTCCCTCAATTGTAATCACGCCTTTTTGACACATTCCTTTTAACAGCTTTGTTGTCTTTGATTTACCAAAAGCTACATATGGTGCAATTTCGCTGATTGGTTTCAACATTGTCTTGCTTAAGATCTTATAAATTACTATTTCATCTTCTGTCAAATCAACATTTTTTTCAAATATCGGAAGCACAATTTTTATAGCATTTTCTGAAACTTCAAA
>CAUCWU010000432.1 GCA_958446555.1 uncultured Lachnospiraceae bacterium
GAAGAAATCAAGAAACAACTTTCGAATGGATTCTTCCTGAATGTGGATGTTACAGCAGTAGGAGCCAAAGACAAACTTTAATGTCGTGTAAATGTGAAGACCAGTCTTTGGATTGATGTAGATCGAAAGATAATTTGGAAGACGTAGCTGCATTGGACGTGTAATTAGACCAATTACAGTGCCCTGTTCAATTTCGTGATACAGATTTTTTAGAAATTCACATACATCTGTCTGGTCGAGATGTGGAATAAACTGCTGTGGTGAGTCATCACAAATTTCGGTATTGATAAAATCTTGAAGTCCCTCCTCAGTAAAGATGGTATAGTAGTTATTTTCAACTTGACGAAGAAAAGAATAGTGATGGTCAATTAACGGCAGATATTGTTCCAGCGGAACCTGATAACGTGTCAGATATTTTTCAATGACATCATGCGTAATATAGCGTCCAATACAAGGCTGTGGCATAATAATATGAAGAGAGTCTGGGATAGCCGCAGAGATGTATTCATGTAACACCTCTGCCATGTCACAACTACACTGAGTTAAGGGCTCACACTGGAGCAGCAAATTTTGAAAGAAATTAGAATAATATTGAAGCAATTCCTCTGATTCATGAATTTGGGCCGTCGATAAATCTTCTGAAAAAAGAATCAAATAATGTGGTGAGATCATATAGTAGCTCATCGGTGTAAGAGAAACTGCCTTTGGCGACTCATGAAAATAGTATGGCTTATACTGACCGCGAGAGGCAAGACACATTGGAATAACTGAGTGTAAAAGTTCGAGATTTTTAGATTCGCAGTTTGCACCAGACTCAAAACACAAAAGCTCATTTACTGTAAAATCATGGTGATTCAACCAAAACTCCATAAAATCAATTGTTAGATCCAGCCTTTTAGGAAGAAACAGATTAAATTCCGATTTTTCTGTATGAGAAATCTCATAGATAATGACAGAGCGAATTGCACTTCGAACGGCAAATTCTCCCTTGATCAAATGATTTGAAATTGCTAATGAAGAAACAGTTGGCGGTGGCGCCATAGAAAAATCAACAGAAGCGAGTGCGTTTAACAGGTTACAGACATGCTGACGGTTGTTGTAAGCTTCCTCACCTTGAAGAAGAATGTTGTACAGCCGAAAAAATTCTTTTCTCTCATCTATCGAAAGACTAAAATGGCGCGCAAGAGATTGAACGGTTTTATAGGAAAGGATTCGTTCATCTGCGAGAGCCTTGTGAATCGAAGTGCGTTCCGCTCCGATGCTGCGTGCAATCGAGGAAATGTTTTCCCCACTATCAGTAATTAAATTTCTTAGGTAGGTACTAAACTTTGACATAGGACTTCCCCCTTTTAAACTTTACATTATTAAAATCTATTGTACCACAGAAACAAACGGTTTGACATACTAAATTTTGTTTTTGATTTACCAGTTTTGCTGTTTGTGTGACAAAGTTGACGTCACAATCTGGCACACTTTTTGGCACATCTTGTTTTTGCAAAAGATATCTTGTATAGTGGGAGAGAATGTTTTTAGATTTGCGCTGAAAGGGGAAGATGATTGAAAATGAGTAATTGCATAGCTGCTGGACAATCGTTTGAAGAACAAACCGCATATCCGATTATAGAAAATACAACTACCCAAAATGATAAACTGATCTTATCTGTGCGCCAGTCTGTAGAGCAGATCAATTGCCATGAGATTTACTTTTTAGAGAGTAGAGGACATAACGTATATATTTATACAGAAAATGGTGACTTGCGTATCTATCAAAAATTGTCAGATATAATCAATCTGCTTCCAGATTACTTTCATCAGTGCCACAAAAGCTATATCGTCAATTTTGAACAGGTGGCGCATCTTGAAAAGACACAGTTTTCTATGACAGATGGCCGCATTGTCCCAGTGAGTCGAATGCATCAGGCAGAGACAAAAGCGGCCTATCAATCATTTATTGAATTTAGAGCAGAAATTTAACTTGTCAAAGCTCTTTTTTTACAAGCTCGGAAATCTCCTTGTAGCGACCGATAATTGCTTTATAATTTTCCCTTTTATGAGGAAACGTACAATTGGTACAATCTTTATATCCGTTTGGTGAAATGCGAAATTGACCGCCGCATTTTTTTCCAAGTGCATACAGTGGACAGTAGCAGAAAAGACAATTAAAATTGTCCGGGTCTGCATCCTTGTGGCACGGGAAATATTCACACTCGCGGTTGCAGAAAAATTGGTAATGAGTTGTCTTTGGTCGTTCCATATCAACCTCTTTTCTTTAGAAGCTCATCTATCTCAACAAAACATGCCTCTGTGCGTGTCTCGCTGACTGGATGGTTAAAGTAAATGCGCTTTCCATCGCGAGAGAAGGTTGGATTTGGGTGAATCTGAAGCTTCCAGGTGCAATTTTGGAAGTTTTGTCCGCCAAAGGTGGCAGCAGGAGTTGTCTCACCACGTCGATACAAAAAGATATCAGCTGGATAGCCAGGGTAAGCGCGATCACCTACAAACCAGTTTCGATCAGGGGATCCGTCAATGTGATTTCCAATACCGCCAAGTGTCTCAAGACAAACACCGTCCGGGGTAAAACGCTGAATGCGGCTTGTCTCCATCTCAATTTTACTTCCATCATAGTATTGTCTGGTGGCCATGTAGGTATCATCATCGAACCACAGCTGATGAACAGGCTTGTCTGGGATGACATGTGTTTCACCGGTCACAAGGTCGATACAGCCAAGAGCACCAAATACAGGGCAGTTGGCAACACTAAGTCGCATCATCAGCTTTGTTGCAGACGGATTTAGCTGAACATGGCTCATAG
>CAUCWU010000433.1 GCA_958446555.1 uncultured Lachnospiraceae bacterium
AGCAAAAAGATCACTGCCGTCATGCCTATAATTTTCCAATTTAGTAAATATTATCAACGCCGTTTCTTTTTATGATTACAAAAAGCTGCGCACTGTTCCCTACCGCACCGCGCAGCAAATCCGTAGCATCTCGGATCGGCTCTGTATGGAGGCACAGTTGTCTGTCATTAAAGACCCGCAACAGCTAGGCCAACTCTACCCCACTTACATACAGAAAAAACGCATAACCAGCAATCGCACTGAAGTCCGCAAGAAGCTTAACTTCTGCCTGGAGCGTGCCACCAATTATGCCCAGTTTCTGCAAATGTCGCAGGAACTGGGCATTTCTGTTTGCCAGCGCGGCAAGCATATGACCTACTTGCTAGAGGGCGCGGGGCGTGCAATCAGAGATACATCACTGGCTGATACCGACAAGTTTACGTATACTGGCCTCGTGGAGCGCTTAGAGGATAGCGCTGCCGAACAGCTATTTATTCGTGAGCGCATAGCTAAGATTTTTCCGAGTGTCTCGACTTTTACCGATTTTATAAAGCAACTGCAGTCGGAGGGCGTTAAGGCGCGTGTAAAAAAGCAAACCGGACAGCTTTTGTATAAGGCTGCCGACTTAGATGGCACATGGGTGCCTGCTGACGCTTTAGGAGATGGATTTACACTTGCGGGCTTGGAAAACACAATAAAGAATAAATCGGAAAACCTTGATACAAATCATAGTACACCGATTGCAGAGCTATATCAAGAATTGACTACAAACTATCCGCAGAGTTGTGATACATCTGTCAGACTCACGTCACGCCAGATATGTTCTGCCGGCAAGCGCGGTGTTCTGCTGCAAATCCATGACTCAAGTGGCAATCCGGCAAAGCTGATGATTGATAACAGCCATATTCATACGACTCCTGACGGGTCTGTATCTGCCGACATCGGCGCGGCTTTTTCATATGATATAACTTACGATGACGGCACACATGGCACAATTCGGGGCACTGCTTTGATTCGACAAATCGATGAAGAGAATCTGACGCAGCCACTGATTGTAAGCTTGACCGCTGATCAGATCATGGCCATGAGCCTGCGCGGAGTGACAGTGCATTTGCCGCAATATCACATTGAGCGGTTATTCATTCTGGAACGCTATGTACAGCGAAACGTCGAGCAAGGAAGCTGTGCAATCAGTCTATATCCCGGTTGGCAGTACAGCTATGTACCAACCGGCGGCGAGAAGACGCGAAAATCAATCAGTGGCGCTGAACTGGCGCAGTCGCTAGGAGGTGTGGTGCAGGTTGGCACTTCTGAAAGCAGTTTGGCCCGTCGAGTCGCTAATGTGGAACGCCGTGCAGGAATTGCAAATGCCCAAGAGCTTGGAAAACTCTTGGGCAGCATGGCTGATAATGGTCTACATTCAACTGCTGACTTTGATAAACAAATCAGTGCATATCAACGCGAAGAAATGAAGCTCCGCAACGAGATTGCAGAGCTTCGTTCCAAAAGCAAAATTTATGCAGCAACGGCTCATAATCTGCAGGCGTGCCGCACCTATAAATCTGAATGGTTGGAGTATGCATCCAAACCACTTACCCAGAAGGATACCTTCTACAAGCAAAATGAAGCCGCCCTGCAGGCGTATAGCAGAGCGGCTTCACAACTTGATAAAATGGGGATTTCACTGGGTACTGAACCTGAAAAGGTAAGACAATTAGTTACAGAAACAGAAAGTCGGATAGCTGATCTTATTGCTGAATTAGAAATAGTTCGCAAAACCAATCAAGCCATACAAGAAGATAAGGAAAAAGTCGAACAGATACAAAGTAGTTAATGCATTTTGAAAAGTCTTGGTCTTATTTACGTCACATAGCTTTATTAAGCGTCAAAAACTGATAATTCACAACAGGTTTTTGTTGCTCACTCTACGTTTACTCCAACCGAGGCTCCTTGCCCAGGCAAGGGTTTCCACTTTTCCATGATATGGATATGGCGAGTTATCGTCTTCATCTGCTATGTTATTTTTACGCGCATCACGATTGATACATCTCAGAAATGCGGCATACCCATGAATATTGCCGACATCATCAAAGACAGGCAAGCCATCCTGCGCAATACAGACAGGGCGATGCTTGCTGTGAAGCTGCAACTTTGCTTCTTCCCATTCCTCTGCCGTGAGCCGATCCGATTTGATAAGATCCTCTGCATTGTCACTGGCAGTGATTTGCACATGCCAATCGTCGCCGAAGTCATAGTTGTAATAAAGCATATCTGTAAAAGGGTGAACGTGCGGCTGCACGATGGGACTGTCTGAAATGGCACAGCGCGCAACTTCATCACATAGCTCGTTGTTCATAAATTCAGAAAAATGCATAAGTGTGCCAAGATCAGGCTTTATACCGCTTTTCTGTGGGCGAAGTACTTCACCAATCGGAAGTCTCTCAATCAAAGAACGCACGGAAGCAGATGTATTAAACCACTGAATCGTATCAAAAGGCAAATCCGCAAATTGATAGGCCTCTTGATAAGTGACTTCTCGGTTGCCATACTTTGTCTTACGTTCTGTCTTAAGTGGTGCTACAGATTTGAGTTTACGATATTCAGCCTCACTGATTTTCTCCATTGGGCCATGAAAAAATAAACTTCTCATTTCAATGCAAACCTCTTGACAGGTTATTTTCCCATTGATATAATAAATGCGAAATCAGTTTTCCCATTCCAATTATAACGACGCTCTTAGCTCTTGTCAATAACACATTTAGACATCGGCGCTTTCCTGATCTACCTGGTTGTTGCGATCGTTATCAGCCTGCTGCTC
>CAUCWU010000434.1 GCA_958446555.1 uncultured Lachnospiraceae bacterium
AGCAGCTGATTTGTAATCAGCAGGTTATCGGTTCGAGTCCGATCATCGGCTTTTTTCCTATGGACCCTTAGCTCAGTTGGTTAGAGCAACCGGCTCATAACCGGTCGGTCCCGGGTTCAAGTCCCTGAGGGTCCACTGCCAACCAATTTGTCAGATGTCCATAGCGAAAAAAAATTAAAAAGTTGTTGACAAACGGCTAAAGATGTGGTAACATATCACATGTTGTTGATAAAGTTAACGACACAAGTTAGGCCCGGTGGCTCAGTTGGTTAGAGCGCCGCCCTGTCACGGCGGAGGTCAAGGGTTCGAACCCCTTTCGGGTCGCTGCTGAAGTGATTCAGCTACAATTAAATATTTGGGGTCTTAGCTCAGCTGGGAGAGCATCTGCCTTACAAGCAGAGGGTCATAGGTTCGAGCCCTATAGGCCCCATATGTACGCGTAGCTCAGCTGGATAGAGCGTCTGACTACGGATCAGAAGGCCGGGGGTTCGAATCCTCTCGCGTACATTATTTAATTTGGTTCTTGCGAAAGCAAGGACTTTTTTGTGTGTAAAATATTGTTTACTTATTGACTGAGTGATGGTATAATAATCGAACAGCTAATATTTGAAAAAACGGAGGGATTCCAATGAGA
Organism: uncultured Lachnospiraceae bacterium; assembly: GCA_958446555.1. Lineage (GTDB taxonomy): Bacteria > Bacillota > Clostridia > Lachnospirales > Lachnospiraceae > Anthropogastromicrobium. The sequence continues at coordinate 635 of CAUCWU010000434.1, forward strand.
GTTTATCGCACAAAGGATTATAAAGAAATGAGCCGTAAGGCAGCAAATTTAATTTCAGCACAGGTTATTTTAAAACCAGATTGTGTATTGGGACTGGCAACTGGTTCTACTCCAATCGGAATTTATGATCAGTTGGTTGAGTGGTATCATAAGAATGATATCGACTTTTCTGAGGTAACGACAGTAAATTTGGATGAGTATCGTGGACTGACAAGAGACAATGATCAAAGTTATTATCATTTTATGCATACCCATTTCTTTGATCGCATCAATGTGCGTCCAGAGTGTACCTTTATTCCAGATGGAACTTGTGCAGATAGCGAGTACGAGTGCCGTCGCTACGAGGAGCAGATTCGCTCACTCGGTGGAATTGATATGCAGTTACTTGGTCTTGGAAGAAACGGCCATATTGGATTTAATGAGCCATCTGACAGCTTCGCAAAGGCAACTCATTGTGTCAATCTGACACAGAGTACGATTGATGCCAACAAGCGTTTCTTTGAGTCTGAGGCAGACGTACCGCGTCAGGCATACACAATGGGAATTGGAACTATCTTGCAGGCAAAGAAGATTCTGCTTGTAGCAAGTGGTGAGGATAAGGCAGAGGCCATTAAAAATACGATATATGGACCAGTTACACCGTCTGTTCCGGCATCGATCCTCCAGATTCATCCAGATGTAACAATCGTTGCAGACGAGGCAGCTTTATCTCTTTGCAAGCTGTAAGCAAGTGAAAAAATGGAGGCTAGATCGTTGATCCTGCCCCTATTAATATTGTATGAGTTAAATAAAGAAGGTGTAACATGATAAAAATTTTGAATGCAAAAGTTTGCAGCAACGGTCAGACCTTCGATGGAGAGGTCACTGTGGATGGAGAACGCATTGCTACATGTGTAAATAAGAAAACACAGGGCAAAGCAACCGATGAAAGGCAGAATAGTGAGAAAGATATTGTTATCGATGCAAAAGGTATGTATCTAATTCCGGGTCTTTTGGATGTTCATTTCCATGGCTGCGTAGGCTATGATGCCTGCGATGCCTCCAAAGAATCGTTTGACAAGATGGCAGCATATGAGGGAAGCCAAGGTGTGCTTGCAATTTGTCCGGCAACGATGACCTATCCAGAAGACAAATTGTCTGAGATTATGGATATTGTAGCTGATTATGAGAGTCCAGAGGGGGCAGATTTTCTAGGACTTCATCTGGAAGGACCATTTATCAACCCAGACCGTGTCGGTGCACAGAATTCTGACTATGTACAAAAACCAGATGCCGACATGCTTCTTCGCTTGCAAAAACGCGCAAAAGGTCGTATTCGCATCTGTGATGTTGCACCGGAGACTGATGGAGCAATCGATTTTGTAGAGAAAATTAAAGATGCAGTTGCATCGGTATCAATTGCGCATACCTGTACTGATTATGATATAGCGATGCAAGCATTTGAGCATGGAGCCAACCATCTAACTCACGGCTTTAATGCAATGCCAGGAATTCATCACAGAAAGCCAGGTCCGCTCTCAGCGGCAGCTGATGCAGGCGCTGATGTAGAGTTAATCTGCGACGGTATTCATATTCATCCGGCAGTGATTCGACTGGCCTTCAAGCTATTTACAGATGAGCATATGATTCTGATTAGTGATACGATGCGTGCGTGTGGACTGGAGGACGGCTGTTATGATTTAGGTGGTCAGCAGGTAGAAGTAAAAGGAAATCTTGCAACACTTGCCGCAGATCCATCTACAATTGCAGGAAGCGTCACCAATTTGATGAATTGTCTTCGCTATGCAGTAACGACAGCAAAGATTCCATTTGCAAGCGCAGTAAAGGCGGCCACCCACAATCCAGCAAGAAGTATTGGGGTACTTGACGATTACGGTGATGTTGAGGCAGGAAAGTATGCCAATCTGCTGATTCTTGATGAAAAATTGAATATTGTACATATTATCAAACGCGGAAAGCTGATTCGCTGATAATATAGAAGCAAAAAAACTAGGAAAACCATGGGGACGGGTCGAATGCGGCACATCTATTGATGTGCTACTTCACCTGTCCCCATGGCTTCCTGCCTCGTAGTCAAGTTTATAGATTTTTACAGTTGCAGACTTGCTTCAGGTTTCGATTTATTTTTCATTCTCCAACTCATCCGTCAGACGGCAGA
>CAUCWU010000435.1 GCA_958446555.1 uncultured Lachnospiraceae bacterium
GTTACCGTCTGGCAGGTATATCGAAGCTCTGATAGCTTTTGGTCAATAATTGAGCTTCGATAGGAGCGTTTGATCATCTCCGATCCTGCGATCAATGGCAATAATCCCATCGCTAACAGTAGAATAAAAATATAAAATCGAAAACTTCCCAAGAAAAATTTATGATCCTGTTTTGTCTTTATCATGCCTTATAGTAATATCCCACTCCCCATTTTGTAAACACATACTTTGGCTCGCTTGGATTCTTCTCGATCTTTTCACGCAGTCTTCTGATATGTACGTCAACTGTACGCACATCGCCTGGATACTCATAGCCCCATACCAGATTCAAAAGCTCCTCGCGGCTGTAAACCTTATTTGGATGAAGCACCAAAAGCTTTAGCAAATCGAACTCTCTAGCTGTTACATTGATCTCGTTTCCAAGGATGAACAGGCGGCGACCCGGAACATCAAGACGCAGATCTCCAGTAACAATATCTGTGCTGTTTTCCTGTGGCTGTGGTGGATGAACCATCGTATTGCTGCTTCTTCGCATAATGGCTTTGATTCTAGCTTTGACTTCAAGAATATTAAACGGCTTTGTGACATAATCATCTGCACCGTATTCAAGACCAAGGATCTTGTCCATGTCATCTCCTTTTGCCGTCAGCATAATAATTGGCATATTGGAGAACTCACGAATTGCCTGACACACCTGAAAACCATCAAGCTTTGGGAGCATCACATCAAGAAGAACCACATCATATTCGGTTTTTCTTGCCATCTCAACTGCCTGCTCTCCGTCATAAGCACAGTCTACTTCCATCTGATCCTGAAGCAAGCTGAATCGGATGCCCTTTACTATAATCTTCTCATCATCTACCACTAATATCTTTGCCACCTTCGAGCCACTCCTGTTCTGTCTTACCTAAAAAACTGTAATCAGGCCCTTGATTTTTTCAAAGGCCGCTTCTTTTATCCCCGGTACATTTTTGATTTCTTCAATTGAAGAAAAAGAACCATTTACTTCTCTATATGTTACAATCGCCTCTGCCTTCACCTGCCCGATCCCCGGAAGTTTCATAAGTTCCGAAATAGATGCCTGATTGATATTGACAGGAAAATCAGACACCATATCGTTACTAACTTCTTTGTTGGAGTCTAAATCAGATTTCAAAGTTCCAGCTGAGATTGAACCGTATGGCTGATCGACCAGGCTACTTTCCGTCTGCGAAACGGCCTCAGAAACATTAGGAATATAAATTTGCTCTGAATCTGTAAGCACTCTCGCTAGATTAACGGCCTCTGCCCTTGCATGATCAGTCAAACCACCTGCCAATTCAACAGCCTGATAAAGACGTGACCCAGCATCAAGCAGATAGACACCGGGATTTACCACCTCACCGCACAGATAAACGGCAATTGTCTCAGGAACAGTTGTCTCTTGTATACTTGGCAATTGAGGTTCGTTTGGCTGTGAATTTGACTGCAGGTCTGATTGTAACTTTGATTGATCCGTTTGGGTTTGAAATTCATCTTCTTTTGTCTGATAAAAGACAATCTTTTCTGCCTTTTTTGTACACGCAGATATCGTGAATAAAAAAAACAGAAAAAGAAAAAACAACATCCACTGATGTGTCTTTTTCATCGAATCCCACCTTTCGGCAGGCATACTGCTGCACCGATACTATCATTTTACAAAAATATGAATCAGTATGCAAGGGTCTTTTGCAATTTTCTTAAAAATATAAAAAAACTTATTCCCATTGAAATAGAATGATTCCACCGACTGCAATTGCAAGCCCAATCACCTTTCGAAATGAAAAGTCAGCTTTATCGCTTCCAAACAGTCCAAAAAGTTCAATTAGATAAGCAACTGCGACCTGAGATGTCACAATGATCATGACTGCCTCTGCCGGACCTAGCTTTCCCATACTTTGGACAACTGTAATTGTAATAAAAGCACCTAAAATGCCGCCTGTCAGTAAATACCAAGGACGAACTTCAGTAAGAAGCGCAATTGATTCTCTTCCTGTGCAAATCCATGCGATCACACAGACGAAAAAGGCCGTTAACTGGACAAAGCCTGTGGAAACCCACAGGCTTGTTTGCTTTGTCACTTCGGTATTAAATACGCCTTGAATGCTCATAAGTGCTCCTGAGATCAGAGCTAAGATGATACCCCACATAATAGTCTCTCTTTCTTTTTTTACCAGTGTATCCGAAAGAGAAAAGAATTATGCGGTGATGCAATCAATCAAGACATTTTTCTAGCTTTTCAATCATCTCATCCACATGAGCTTTTTCAATGACAAGAGGTGGAACAAAACGAATCACATTACCAGAAGCAGAAATAATGATGAGTCCTTCTTTTTGTGCCTTCTTGATGACCTCTCCAACTGGGATTGTCAGCTCAAGTCCCTGCATCAAACCGATGCCACGGTGATCCTTAATACAGCCGTGTCTATCCTTTAACTGCTCTAACTTTTCATACAGATAAGCACCAACTTCTTTTACATGATCGGTAATCTTTAAGGACTCAAATTGATCCATAACTGCATTGGCAGCTGCACATACAAGTGGATTTCCGCCATATGTGGAACCATGATCGCCAGGAACAAGTGCAGCACAATCCTCACGGCACAAAAATGCACCGATTGGAAGACCATTTCCAAGTGCCTTTGCAACACAGACAACGTCTGGCTTTACGTCATAGCTCTGATAACAGAACATGCTTCCAGTACGTCCCATTCCACACTGAATCTCATCACAGACGAGAAGGATATCGTTTTCATCACAGAGCTTACGAAG
>CAUCWU010000436.1 GCA_958446555.1 uncultured Lachnospiraceae bacterium
CATGAAAGACTGCTTTTAGTGGTGTCTCTATTACACCACTAGTCTCGCACCCTTCTCCATTTTTTACAGCTGCTACCTTTAGATAATGTGGCACATGAGTTGCCTTTTTTAAGACAAAGCTACACTTTTTTGTATCGCCCACAAGCTGATACTTCATTGTCGGAATGTCTTTATCTGCCCAGTAGACGTGGTAGCTTTCTGCCCCCTCTACCGGCTCCCATTTTAGTTCCACTTGGGTCTTCTGGACCTGACCTACGGTTACCTTCATACGCTTTTTCCTTTCTCCAGAAATTACTTTTCGCCCCTAGTATCACAGATACTTTTTAATCTTATCTAATTTGTCATCGTGATCATACGAACGAATTAAATCCACAAGAAGACCTGAAAATGCCTTTGCGCCTGCCTGCTGCAAATGGGCATTGTCTGTCTTTCCGTCTGGATAGCCTTCATATGCACCCTTCTCTAGCCACATAAACAGCTTCTTCGAGCCTTCATCTCCTACGGTATTCAAATAATCTGCCGTTGCCTTTCCAAGATCAAGCACTGGAAGATCATACTTTTCTCCCATCTCAAGCATCTTCTCTCGATACTCTGGAAAGCTGACGCTAAATTTGTGATCTGGTGTGTCATCGCAGTTTCTCATTGCAATTGCGGTCACAAGAACTGGCTGTGTACCATTTTCCTTTGCAGCGTTGACATAGCGAAGCAGATACTCCTCGTACTGCTTCGTTGTGACATATCGCTCTTCCTTTTCCTTATTTGCATCGTTATGAGCAAACTGCATAAACAGATAGTCACCCGACTTGATTGCCTTTTTTAGATCATCCAGACGGCCCTCATCGAAATAGCTTCTGCTACTTCTTCCTGCCATTGCACGATTGTCGATATACAAATCGTCAGTTTCATAAATGATTGACTGCTCAAACTCAGAATCACTCTTTTTTCCATAGCCCATCCAGTCGCAGCCCTCTGCTCCTGTTGTCGGATTTGTCTCCTTAAAATAGGTATGTAACATCTGGCCCCATCCGGTAATCGGCTTTACTGGTGTTCGATAGCTCTGCACAGTCGAATCCCCCGCCAGATAAATTGTAAATTTAATCATAGCATTCTCCATTTCTTATTTTAGACAAGCCGAGGTGAATGTGCTTTGCCAGCGACGCCGTAAAGCGAAGCGGTTAGGCTCGCTGGCAATCACTTCACCGAGGCTTTATTATAGTTCCTTTACAATAACATCCTTCAGACTTCTCTTTGGCACATAGTGAACCTGATTTTCATCGCGGTAATACTTGATATCGCCATCCTTTACGTCAACCATCTTTACGGTCTCAACCGGAACGCCAAATGCAATCACCATTGAGATTGCATACTTCTCTGGATCTAATCCAAAGATTTTCATCAGCTCGGTGCGCTTGATGTTCATTAACATACAGCCACCGTAGCCCATCTCTCTTGCACCAAGGAAAATCGTCTGTGCAACGATGCCCTCGTCAACTGTCAAATTCTTCTGGATTGAAAGGTCACGCAAGATTAAGATATAACCAGTTGGACGCTCACTCTCAACCGGGCCATCCCAGTCGCTTAAATAGCCTGCCCATGCAAGATTCTGATAAATTTCTGCATTTGTCTTTTCGTCTGCACTCAGTGCAAAGCGAATATACTGATTATTGCCGCCGCACGGTGTAATACGGCCAAGCTCAGCAAGTGCCTCCAACTCCTCCATTGTCATTTTCTTACTGTGATCAAAACGGCGGTAAGAACGCGCCCCCGCAACTAAATCGTGAAAATTGTGTTCCATAGTTTCCTCCTCAATCATTTTTAAATCCTTCAATCCGAAATACATTCACTTTATCATCATAGTAGGCTTTAACCCCCTGAATGTATGTAATAATCGCATTGACTTCCATGACAAACTGGCGGCTGTCTGAGATATACGGCTCGCCGTCCATCAAATTCTCTTTTCCATCGACTAAAAGATGTGTCTGGTGCGTCTTTGCGATGATGGTATGTCCGCCGCTTGTCAGTGTTAAACTTTCTTCTTTTGGATCATACGCATAGTCAAACGCATCGCCAAGTGCGCCCTTCATTCTCTCTAGAATACAAATGACGGCTCCCCAGATGCTTCCATTTTTGTTGACGGTACGAACACCTCTGGTGTCTGGCTCCTGTCCATTCCAAAGAATCTTGCAATACTGCTCGGTCTCTGGCACATATTTTGCCACATCGGCCTCTGGCACTGCCGGATAGTCCTGCACATTCGGTGCAATCGCATCTCCTAGATTTGGATAGGACACATTTAGGCTTTGAAGTGCCTCATCCTCAAGCACAACTGGAATCGAATCAAATTCTATCGAAACTGGCTCGATGCCTTTCATCGTTGCCGTCAAGCGAATATGGCCTGATTTTCTCGTGCTTCGCACAAAGACACGATTGTAACCACACTCGGCATACAGATGATTTTGATGAATCACGCTGTCATTTCGGTTTGGTCCATTGAAGCGACCGCTGTTGTAACCGCCAAGGAAAACTCCCTCGCCTTCTAGTGTAAAGTCGATTCGCTCCTCACACAGTGGGCAAGTTCGTCCCAAATAGTCGGTTACCTTTAGATCAATATACGCCACATCGGCTCCATCTGCAAGCAGTCCCTTCGGTGATGTCTTTAAAGAAAGCACAAGTTTTTCTGGCTCTCCCACCGTCTCGACGCAATCCTGTGCGACCTGCTTTCCATTGTAATCGTACCGCTGCGCGAAGTCCGTTTGGCGGTGTGAAGGACGGCACCCACAAAATTGG
>CAUCWU010000437.1 GCA_958446555.1 uncultured Lachnospiraceae bacterium
AGATAAAAATATTGTTGGAACCATATGGATTAAATTTAAAGGAAGCAAAGACATCTATTTGCCCATTGGAGCAAGGCATTGAATTTCTAGGATACGCATTTGATCGGAATGGAAAGACGGCGACACAGAAAGCATTGCAAAGGCTAGATCAGAGCTTAGAAGATCTATGGCTTACGCAGTCACAGCTAAGTTTAGAAGAACGCTTGAAAAAAGGAACGCAAATTCTAAATGGTTGGGAGCAATATTATAATAAGGAAGAGAAAATTCAAAGTATCAGTGAATATGTTGTGTTAGTCTATATGCTTCGTCATAAATCACAGCTTGAAACGTTTGCTCATAGGCGCAGCGAGTTTAAAAATTTCTATAGGGATATTGCGGAATATTTGATTGGCGTGTGGGAGGAAAATGGCTGGAAGGATCTAATGATTTTGGAATATGAGCAGTATTTTCAAGTGGAAGATTCTGCAGATGAGACGCATCAAGAATTGGATTCGCACAGCCAAAGGGAAATCGTGGAGTCATTTCAAAGATTATTCCAGTCAGAGACGCAGGAAAATTGGAGTGAATTGATGCAGCTTTATGCCGATGCAGGACGGTACAGTCAGGCTGAAAAGATTGTGGACAAGATTACAAGATTTTCAGAGCAGAGCGAATCTGTGGAGACGCTTTGTGCAGAGGATTTGCCGAGTGAAGAACAGAAAGAGGATGTAGAGACCCAGATCCAGAAATTTGATCGAAAAGTAGTGGCTTCGTTTATGGAGTTATTTATCGGAAGAGAGGATTTATATGCGCATGAAGAAATGGAAGCAAACGGACGGCGTCATATCGAGTCAATTCCAGATCCACTAACAGAAGATATAGTGAAACGCCATTTGTCAGGAAAAGAGACAATTGACACCTATGTGATGCGAAATAATGAAACTGTTCACTATATGGTAATTGATATTGATATCTCGAAGCGGATTCTTTTGGGACTTCAGGGAAAAGAAATTCCTTCGAAATATTTGCTTGAAGCAGCCAAGACTGCAAAAAACGTTATGGAAGGCTTAAGAAAGCTTGGATTAACCGGATACTGTGAATTTTCCGGATACCGTGGATATCACGTATGGATTTTCTTTTCAGAATGGATACCAGTACGCTACGTGTATTCCTTAGAAGAAGTGATTGCTGCAAAAGTAAAAGATTTATTAGAAGAGGGAACAAAAGAAGCCCCTTCTGCTATTACAATCGAATTTTTTCCATGGAAGAGCAGACGAAAAACAAAGGAACCCGGACAGGCAATCAAATTACCATATGGCATGCATTTGATTGGAAAAAAGAGAAGCTATTTTTGCGACGATCGTATGATGCCAGTGCAAAATCTGCAGCAGTGGTTTGAAACTATTGTAAAGAGTGACAGTACAGCAATAAAACGCATTATTTCGATGAATCTTTCAATTCAAGACGCACAAAAAAATCTAGGAAATGGACAGCTAAAGCCAGCGGCATTTCAGGAGCTAGATTATCAAAAATTAGGTGTTGTTCCAGAAAGTGTCCGTTTGGTATTACAGGGATGTTCTCTTATGTCATATCTTGTCAACAAAGCAATTTCAACTGGATATTTGGCACATGGAGAGCGACTATCTGTCTTATATGTCTTTGGACATATGGGTGAGGAAGGTCGTGAATTTGTTCATACTGTGATGTCGTTTACATTAAATTATCAGTATTTCACGACAGATAAATTTATCAAAAAGTTGTTGTCACGCCCAATTAGCTGCATTAAGCTGAGAGAACAGTATAAATCCGTGACAGCTGAGTATGGTTGCAATTGTATGTTTAAACGAACGAAAAATTGTTACCCGTCTCCGGTACTGCATGCAATTAAGAAAAATTCAGAGGAGAGTAACGGCATTACGCTTCCAGTTAGCAGAAATATTTCAGAGGAAAAGAAGAAGGCTGTCTATCAGGAACTGAATATTCATGCGCAGGTGCAGGAACTTGCAGAGAAAATCGTTGAGTTCAAGCGTCAAAAGAAGGGCATTGATAAATCAATAGAGAAGGTGGAACGGGAACTTCATGTGATTTTCAATAATGCGAAGATTGACTGTATGGAAGTTAGTATGGGAACACTTGTGAGAAGAAAAAAAGGAGAGAAGTATGAGTGGGTAATTGAAATTTGAAATAAAAAAGTTTTTGAAAAAATATTAAAAACAGGATGACAGTGGCTGTATTTGGTGCTATACTTAACTCAGTGTCAAAGATGAGTATACCTCGTTAAATATGTCCAAATTGTTAACATGCACGAAAAACAGTTACTGTCAGAATATTCTGACAAATACCTGCAAAAACAGGCTCTGGAAACCGCATAAAACCTAGGTTTTTTAAGGGGTACTGTAACAATGAGGTACTAGCCCGTGAGGGCATTGACACGCGAATTTCACTGCGACTGCATATACTTTGTCGACGGTAACAATGAGGTACTAGCCCGTGAGGGCATTGACACCTCTTCGATGTGAGACACATCTGGATATGCGATTCTCGTAACAATGAGGTACTAGCCCGTGAGGGCATTGACACACCTGATCGATTGATAGATCGTTAGTTCTAACGTACACGGCGTAACAATGAGGTACTAGCCCGTGAGGGCATTGACACAGTTTCTCCTTTTGCTGTTTCATAATAAGTTAGAATTTTGTAACAATGAGGTACTAGCCCGTGAGGGCATTGACACTCATTTACAGCTTCATTGGCCAATGTATCGACATCAGCCTGTAACAATGAGGTACTAGCCCGTGAGGGCATTG
>CAUCWU010000438.1 GCA_958446555.1 uncultured Lachnospiraceae bacterium
CTCTGTTGTTCCGCTACCGCATCAATGCGTGCCTTTTGCTCACTGATATAATCATTATAGTATCTTACATTTTCTCGAATCACACGCTCATCCACATTTCCGCGAAGAGCCTGCTCTAATTCTGTGACGAATTCATACTGTGTCATTTGAAACACCTACGCCTTTCTCATTGCTGATAGACGATCATCTCCAGCTGATAATTCTGTTTCTTTCCGTCAGCCTCTGCGATCTCTTTTTTGTCACCTGTTACATTGTCCTCTGAGCGATAGATGGATACGGCATAATCGCCATTTGCCTGTGTCACCTCGAACACAGCCGTGTAATACTCGCCCGGTGTGGTCGGCACTCCATTTAGTTTGGCTGTGATGATGCGATCCTCCAGCCATCCAGAGGTCTGCCAATCTTCCTCATAGAGGATTGTATCATTGCTATCCTTCAGTGTCAACTTCACATATCCATTATTCACGCGATCATTGACACCGACAACAAAACGAATCTTATCAATTGAATTTCCAGTTGCGCAGAAGGTTTGACTAACCTCATCTCCAAGCTCACAAAGTTGAACCTGACTGTAGACATTTTCTACCTTATATCCAGGATCTGGTGATTTAAAGTATGCGATCAGACAGATAAATGCCGGAACGACAAAGACTGCGACACCACCGATGAATCGAGTTCTCATCCAACCCATGCAATTGACTTCTTGAGCAGGATTTTGTGCACAATACTTTGGATGCTTGAATACTGCATAGACGAGCATCATCATGGTCAGTATGGATAGACAAAGACTTCGATCCAGCTTTCCGATGATATCCTCCATCATTAACTCAGTACCAATGTTTCCTCCCACAAGTGAACCGAGGATGCCGTTATTGAACATCGCTTGGTCTACATTGTTCGGAATCATCTCCACATTAAATATCGTATAAACCACCATAAAAATCAAGTCCAAAATCATAAAAATTTTCGTATCTTTATGCAGAAATGCGCTGATTACCCAAAACGGAACGGCAAATAGTAACCACTGAGGATGCCATTTGGACAGTCCAAACAATACAAAGAATGCCAGACAGCAGACATAAAATGCAGTATTGATGAAGTTTTGCTCGTCGGACGGCTTATTAAAATAGCACCATGCACACAGGCAACCAAATGCTAGTACTGCAAAGCTGACCTCGTAGTGGAATGTGGAAAGTTCAAATCCAGTGAAGTAACCAGCATTCATGATATAGCCGGTCGGACTGCTGACTGCATTGCCGCCAAATCCAAACACATATGCCTGGAAGACCGGACTATTTCGATAGATCAGAAACTCTAGTGCAAACGGAACAACGAGCAGTACACAGGAAATTAAAATCTTCCATACATTCTTCTCGCGATATAAAAGAAGCGGTGCAAAGATCAGAAGTGCTGAATATTTAAAGGTCATTGCAATTGCAAACCAGAAAATAAACCAAATATCCTTCTTCTTTAAATAATAGTAGAGACCCAATAGCACACAGAAGGTCATAATGATATCATACTGACCGAAAATAAACTGAGCATAGAATGCAACTGGCATTGTCAGACATGCATACGCACACAGCTTTGACTTTTTACTGCCCATGCCAGTCAAAATTGCAATCCGATAAATCAATACACCACTTGCGAGATAAATCAAGCATGGAAGTAGCTTTGCCCACATAATCGCAAGAAGTGGCAAATCTTCAGTTGGGAATGTAACCACACCAAACAAACGCATTGGAATATTCCAGATTGCAAAAAGGATATAAAAGCTTGGCATATAGGCCGGATGAATATCGAAGGTACCACAGTAATCATAAAAATCACGGAAATGTCCGTTTAGATAGCCATAGCTGCAGCCTGCCGTATGGAGCAAATCTGACTGCTGAAATACCAGAAAACAAAAGGCAGCAATCACGGCAAATGCCACATAATCCCAGATTAAAAGCGGCTTTTCTGCAATTGATTTTACAGACAATGCTGAACTTTTTTTATGGTTTTGACTCATTTTTTCACATCCTTTCACATTTTAACTTCGCTTTTCTCATTCTTCGACAATGCCAAGAAACCAAGCATTGTGATCAGCAGAAACTTAACGACATTCACAGCGAGAAGACCCCATACAGCTCCCCAAATCTTGTAAAAATACATGGCTGGGACAACTGCTACGAAGAACAATACTGCATAGATTGCACCCATAATCAGCTGATAGCGCTCTGGTGCAAAGCGAAGGACAACCGTCATCATTGTATTGCTCATAAAGAAAAAGACCTGTCCAGCATTTGCTAACAAAAAGAGATTTTTTACAATCTCATAGTCATCCCGATAAAACAGATAGACATAAATATGAGAGCCAACTGTGGTTCCTGCAATTAGTACCACTGCCAGTGCAATCAGTGCACCAAACACACTTGCAAACATCTTTTTGGTAATCTTTCCCTGATAACGGGCAAGGTGACCAGTGATCACACCATTTAGCGGTGTTGAGATCAGTGAACTCATCTTACCTACCGTACTTGCAATAAAGAAATAATAGGATGCCGCATCGCCTGCTGTCATTGGAAGCACCACTCGATCGGTATAGGTGACAAAGTCAGACAACAGATACGCAGATGAAAGCGATACACAGGTCTTTGCATCTTCTTCAAAAAATCCACTCTTTTCAAAAAATGGCTTTTTAAAAATGCTTCCGGTGATCGTGACAAAGATCAGTCCAAACACCTCTCCTAAGATAAAAATGCTAACCCAGGAATGGCTGATCGGATAAAGTAGCATGC
>CAUCWU010000439.1 GCA_958446555.1 uncultured Lachnospiraceae bacterium
GCGAATTCCCATGCGGGCAAGCTCCGTACAGATTGCTGCAATACGATTGCTCTCCTGCAAGCGAATATGCGCAATTCCTTTGATTGTCGTCGGTGCATCTGCAAACGGTGCAATCGCAGCAAGTGTGATTGCCTGATCTGAAAAGCTGTGCATATTTACCGTCACACCCTTTAACTTGCCATCCTTTGGTCCTGTCACGCAGATGCCTTTCGGTGTGTCCTCACAGGTGCATCCCATTTTTTCAAGGACATGGACAAATTCTACATCGCCCTGAAGTGAATCTTCATGGATGCCCGGCACTGTAACTGATATGCCAAGAAGAGCTGCCATTGCATAAAAATAACAGGCTGCTGATACGTCTGGCTCAATATCATATTTCTTTGCCTGATAGCCGCTTTGCTGTGCAATCGTATAGACACCATTTTCTAGCTCAGCTGAAATGCCAAACTGCTCCATCATGCGAACCGTCATCTCGATATAGGCCATGCCATGCGTTCCTTCCACATGAATTGCAGACTCACCCGAATACGCACCAAGTGAAATCAACAATGCACTCAAAAATTGGCTACTATCATCAATGTTGACGCTCACTTCCACCTTCGGCTTCTCACCATCTTTCGCAAGTAAACCAGCCCCTGTCACCTCAAACGGAAAATGTCCCTCCTGTTCCTCAAAAGAAAAAGAAGCCCCCATTCCATTAAGTGTTTTTAACAGTGGCCCCATTGGGCGCTTTCTCATCTGTGCAGATGCATCCATTCGATGAGTGCCGTCCGAAAGGCCCAAAAATGCTGCCAAAAAGCGTGCTGCTGTTCCAGCGCTTCCCACATACACCGAAGCGTCTGATTTTGGCACCTGACCGCCTTGACCAGCTACCACCACCTGGCATGTTTTTTCATCTACTTTCGTCTCAATTCCAAGCTTTTGCACACAGTTTAAAAAATGTCTCGAATCATCAGAAAAGAGCACGCCGTTAAGCACGCTCTCTCCATTTGCGAGCGCCGCCAAAAGCAGCGCCCTATTTGTTATACTTTTTGATCCGGGCACATTCACTGTAATGCTCTGCTGTTTGATTCCATTTACTTTTTTTACGCGGTATTCTTCCATACAGAGTTGCCCTTTCTGTTGTAATACAGCTCATCCGCACCTATCATGCGCAGAACCGCCCTACTGGGCTTAATCGTTGCATCACATCTTTCTAATTCTCTCAATTGCCTCTTTGGTGTTCTCAGCACTTCCAAATGCGGTCAGACGGAAGTAACCCTCACCACTCGGACCAAAGCCAGATCCTGGTGTTCCTACGATATTGACGTTTTCAAGCAGGTAATCAAAGAACTGCCAGCTGGTCATGTTGTCCGGTGTCTTTAACCAGATATATGGTGCATTCACACCACCAGATACGCTGTAGCCAGCATCTTTTAATCCGTCTAAGATCATCTTTGCATTGTTCATGTAATAGTTAATCTGCTGCTGTAACTCAGCCTGTGCCTGAGGAGTATAGACAGCCTCACCTGCGCGCTGGATGATATACGGAGCACCGTTGTACTTGGTTCCGTGACGTCTTGCCCACAGCGGATTTAATGCAACACCATCACAGGTCAATTCCTTTGGAATGACGGTAAATCCAAGACGCATTCCGGTAAAGCCTGCATTCTTGGAGAAGCTTCTAAGCTCGATTGCACAGGTACGTGCACCATCACACTCGTAGATGGAGTGCGGAATGTTTTCCTCTGAAATATAAGCCTCATATGCAGCATCATAGATGATGACAGAACCCTTCTCGTTTGCATAGTCAACCCACTTCTGAAGCTCATCCTTTGTGATAACGCTTCCGGTCGGGTTGTTCGGATAGCACAGATAAATTAAATCTGGTGTCTCCTTCGGCAGAGCCGGGGTGAAGTTATTCTCCTGTGTACACGGCATGTAGATGACATTGCTCCAGGTTTCAGTCTTCGGATCGTAAGTACCAGTACGGCCTGCCATTACGTTGCTGTCTACATATACTGGGTAAACCGGGTCACATACAGCGATGCGGCTGTCTGCTGCAAAGATCTCCTGAATGTTTCCACAATCACACTTTGCACCGTCAGAAACAAATACTTCATCGATATCGACACGGCATCCTCTATCCTTATATTCTTTTGCAATTGCGCTTCTAAGGAACTCATAGCCCAGATCTGGTGCATAGCCGTGGAAAGTCTCTGCATGGCCCATCTCCTCTACTGCCTTCTGTGTTGCAGCAATGATGGATGGTGCGATTGGCTGTGTTACGTCACCGATTCCCAGACGGATAATCTTCTTATCCGGATTTGCCTTGCTGTACGCTGCTACCTTCTTTCCGATTGTGGAAAACAGATAGCTTCCCGGAAGCTTCAGATAATTCTCATTTACTCTTACCATTCTTTTCCTCTTTCTGCCATTACGGCTCACTTATTTTTACCCATGATGGAAAGCACCATCTGAGCTGTCTCTATCATATTTACCCCGTTTGCCATACTGCTTTTTTGCAGATATCGGTGGGCCTCCTCCTCTGTCATGCCTTTTTGTGCCATCAAAAGCTCTTTTGCCAGTGTGATCTGCTGCTTATCTAACATATTTCGCTGCTTTGGCTGCTGACGCATCTTTCTCTTTTTCGCCTCACTTGCCTCCACTGCTGCATTGACATTTGAAATTAATTCATGCACCTTAAGAGGCATTGCAACACATCGAATCCGCTTATCCTCCACCTCACTGATAAAGCGCATGGAAGCAAGAAGCAGCATATCAAACTGATCCGAA
>CAUCWU010000440.1 GCA_958446555.1 uncultured Lachnospiraceae bacterium
TAATGTATAAACTCCAGGCTTCTCTGCACCCATTTTAATACAACTTTTTAAAATTTGAGTGCGATGACCATTTACTGTATCTTCATCCTTACATGCTAACCACGAACTTATGATTAGAATTGCACTTCCCATCTCAAATACAACACCAAGCAGGATAAATGCGATGTTGTACAAAAGTGTGTTTCTCGTTACCATCCATAGCTTTCCAGCAATCATCAGTGACTTGAAGTTTTGCCAGCCAATCCATGGGGAGTGATAAATTCCACCCTTATACTGGTACTGCTTAAATGCAAGGATGACGCCCGTCATCGGTATGTAGGAAAATACAATTACATAGCATACAGCCGGTGCCAACATCAACAGAAGCATCCAATGTTTCTTGATGACTTTAAAGAACGGTTCTTTCTTTGCTACCAGCTGACCTGTCTCTTTACCTTTTCCCATTGTTTCCCCCATTCTGCCGCTTTTGCGACTTTTTTTGCGCACATTGTGCGGCTTTTTTGTTTTGTGTTGTTTTGTTGCCTTTTGTTTTTGTCGTTTTTAACTATGTATTTATTATATTCCCCTTTGGTTTTGTTGTCTATTTGCACAATAAACAGGCTTTTTATTTTTAATTTATGTATTTTTTATAATTTGCCTCCGTTTTTCTTGCGCAACTTTTATATTATTTTGCGCAGCGAATGTATTTTCGTGTTTCTTAAAGATATTTCTAACAAAACTTAATCATTTTTTCGTTGGTATCTTTTCTATTCTGTTGTATAATAAATTTCAAACCGTTTTATTTATGACAAAACACACAAAATCAAAGCTTTACGAAAGGAGATTTTCACAAATGACACATTCAAAACGAACAAAACAAATCTGGTCTGTTGCCATTCCTGTTGCGTCACTTTTGCTCTTACTGCTCTTCTTTTTGCTAAGTGGATTAATTTCACTTGGACAACAATTAGAATCGGTAAGTCCAATCTTACAGTGGCTTTACTATCTTGTTGTCCTCGCTTGCCTAAGTGCCGGCATTATCTGGCCGATTGTAAGCGTCTGGCGCCGCCCGATCTTTTCGATGTATCTGCTTCGCGACCGCGATGGACGAGCCAGGTTCTACTGGTGCAAAAAGCTTACCAATAATTTAAAGA
The DNA here is from genome assembly GCA_958446555.1 of uncultured Lachnospiraceae bacterium. Taxonomy (GTDB): domain Bacteria; phylum Bacillota; class Clostridia; order Lachnospirales; family Lachnospiraceae; genus Anthropogastromicrobium. The sequence goes on from CAUCWU010000440.1 coordinate 1,134, forward strand.
AAAACACCGAATTAAGTGCAGACGAAACTGCGCAACTTGAAGACTTTCTAAAGCAGGGAAACCAAGCCGATGATCTTTTAATTGAATTTTTCACTGAAAAATTCTCGCCTGTCATCGACAATCAAATTAAATCAGCTGCCAAAACTGCCTTTGTGACGACAGCGATCTCACAGACAGCCTTTTACGATATGTTTTCGATGCTCTCGGTCAATCTGCATCTGATCCGCACAATCGTCGAGTCCTGCGGCTATCGCCCAAGCGGTGCTGCCCTATTCGGTCTCTATCTGCGCATCTTAAGGGCAACCTTTTTGGCAGGTGGTCTCGAGGAGATGGATCTTGAAGAGCTGCTTCCTCTTGTGACTGGAAATGCAGCGATGAAGCTGCCGGGTCTTGTCTTTGCCTCTGCCGCCCAGGGTACTGTCAATGCCTTTATGACAATCCGTGTCGGTATTTTGACAAAAAAATATCTTTTCAGCGCCGATGGACCAATTGAGATGGCCCAGGCACGAAAAGATTCTTATAAAGAAGCGATTGACTTTTTGAAAAAATGTGAGCTACATAAAGAAGTGCTCTCAATGGTAAAAAAGACAGCTCACGGTGCAAAAGAGGCTGCTGCCACCTCGGTAAAGAAGGTGTGGGAAAGTGCACGGACACCAAAAGTGCAAAAAGCGATTGCGCAGGAGGATAAATCATAAGTTATCTCTTCACCCGATATGCCCCCGGTGTGCAGTGCATATATTTTCGAAAAGTTCGATTAAAATAGCTGATATTGTTGTAGCCACAGCCAATTGCAATCTCACTGATTGGCGTATCTGACTCGCGAAGACGGTCACACGATACGCCAATCCGGTAATAATTGAGATATTCAATTGCCGTCATGCCTACCTGAGATTTAAAGAAACGACAAAACTGCCCTTCACTCATATGAAATGCCTCGGCAAGCTCGCCCAGTGTCACGTTCTTCTCATAATTTTCCTGAATATATTGCAAAATCTCCTTCATAAGAAGCACCTTCTCATCGTCCCTTTTCTTAAAGGAAAGCGAAGTCGCCTCGGCATCCTTGCACAGAAAATGCCAGATCCGAAGAAGATCTGATTTAATCAAAAGCTCATTTTCTTCCATATTTTTTAGACAGAGGGATCGAATCTCCTCTAACGGTTCAAAAAGGACATTCCACACTGGATCTTCTCTTCGAAAATGATCTCTGAAAATTAACTCCCCATTTGCCTGTCGGCTGATATATTTTTGCTGGATATCATCATTTCCGTAGCTGTTTAGTAGCTCTCGTCCAAAATCGAGCGCATAAAAGGCAAGGATATCCCCAGCCTCTGCCCGAAATGAGTGCACAATCCCAGTATTGATAAACAAAATATCCCCAGCCTGAACCTTCATTGTTCTGGTGTTTAGGCAAGCTGTTCCACTTCCCTTTGTGATCACCAAAAACTCATACTCCTCATGCCAATGCGGCGGTACCGGCTCCGGCCAAAATGGCTCCCTAGTCATCTCATGAAGCCTTAAATGAAACCGAATATCCCCGTGAAATTGCATCTCATGGATACGAGCAAACTCTAATTGATTCATACGCTCTGCTACTCAAAATATGTGTAAATATACTCATATTGAGAATTGTAGGTTCTC
>CAUCWU010000441.1 GCA_958446555.1 uncultured Lachnospiraceae bacterium
GCAGACATGGCAATCTGTGAGATCAAGCCGCTCTCCGGCAGGAGTTTTGCACGCACGGCCATCGTTTCCGGCAAGTCAAGATTATACCAGTGTGCATACCCTTTCATCCGATAGCACCTGGTATCCAACCCGCAGGCAATGTTAACCACAACGCCACCAGGATGCGCTGCCAGCCACACCGTTGTCAAACGATCTAGCACGATGGTGCGGGCAATAACGCCACTATGCATGGCGGTATCTTTGTCCGCAAGTGAAAAATCGTAATCGAGTCTGCTGACGATTTCCTCGGCTTTTTTATCACAAATCGCGCCGCGGCCTTTGCTTTCTTTTGCTCTGGCATAGATGGTTTGCAGCATGGTTTCCTGCACACCGGTGAGGTTCATTTTTTTGTTTCGTTCTCCGACAGTCATTCCGTTTTTCTCCTTACTAAAGTTAGTTTTTTCTAACTCACAGTGCTATGAAATGCCGCCTTTCAGCGGCATTTTTTTCTATATTCAAGAATACGCTGCGTCGGGACTGCTGTCAAGAGATAAAAGCATTTTCGCTGCGATGGAAATTGTTTTGTCTGCTATTTGGGATGTAAGAATGCCAAGTACTCTTACATTCTTGGAGACTTCATTGAGGCAATCGATTTTGGCTTCCCCAAATACATAATTGATCAAGTACATTCATCAACGATTCCCCTCTTTCTGTCAAAGAATACTCTACCTTAGGTGGAATCTGCGGATATTCCTTTCTGACGATCAGCTGATCTTCCTCTAACTCTTTTAGATTGCTGCTGAGTGTCTTATCAGTGATTTTCCCCAAATATCGCTTCATCTCATTGAAGCGAACTGGCTGGTATTCCATCAGACAATACAAAATCACCATTTTGTGCTTGCCACTGATTAAAGACATTGTGTAGCTGAAACCGGTGTCTGCAAAATTTGCATTTTTAATATATTTTTCCATGCAAGACATTTTCAATTTTTCCTTTACTTTCTTCTATTTTCTTTACTTTCTTTTTAGAAAGTACCTGTCTTTATTGACAGTACTTGTTCTTTTTCCAATGCGTGTTATTATTATAGCAGATGGCGAAAGAAAGTCAATCAAAACGATAAACGGAGGTTTTTATTATGAAAAAAGATCTGGGCGTTAAGCCGTATCTGTTTCCAATGCCGGTTTTATTAATTGCAACCTACGGTGAAAATGATAAAGTGGACGTGATGAATATGGCATGGGGTGGTATCTGTGCTGCAAATATGGTTTCTCTGAATATTGATGCTGACCACAAAACATCCGAAAATATCAAAAAGCGTGGTGCTTTTACCTTAAGCATTGCTGATATTCCTCATATTGAAGCTGCAGACTTTTTTGGCATTGCATCAGGAAATAAGATGGACGACAAGTTTGAGCGCACTGGCTTAACAGCTGTAAAAAGCGAAAAGATTGATGCACCAGTTGTACAGGAATTCCCACTTACCTTAGAGTGCAAGGTTGTAGAGGACAAAGAGGAAGTCTACGGACATCATGTAATTGGTGAGATCGTTGGCGTATTGGCAGATGAATCTGTATTAGACGAGCAGGGTAAGGTTGATCCTACCAAGTTAAATGCATTTGTATTTGATCAGTTCCAGAGTGGCTACTATGCGATCGGAGAAAAGGTTGGTCAGGCATGGCACACTGGTGCACCTCTGATGAAGAAATAAAAAAATTGCGATTAAAAAAGCTTATTTCAAGAACGGATACGCAGCATACGAAGCCGCTGCTTCATTTCCGGCGTAATTCGGAAGCTCTCCACTGCCTTTTGAATGGTCTTGTTGTGAGTCCAGGTATCCAGCCGTCTGGTTGTCAGCCAGGGCAACGCAGCTTCCGGCTGCTTGGCTAGGGCCGTCGCAAAGTACCACGCTCTCATCATATTCAGATAGTATTCTTCGCTGTGTACATCTGCCACCCAGCCAAGATACTCCGGTCGAAATTCTTCATCCAAATAATATCGCATCAGCATTCCCATAGCATAGCGCACGGTATAGATCTTGTCAGAGTTCAGCCATCGGCGGATGGGTATCAGGAGTTCTTCTTTGTGCTTTGCGAAAACCTTGGGACAAAAGCAGTCACAGGTAGCCCAATTATCAATATAGGATAGAAACTTCTCCGTTTCCACCAGTGCTGTGTCATAATCCTTAATGTTTTCCACAAGAAACGCATGAAGATTATTTTCCTCATAGTATTTGTGAGGTAGACTGTTCAAAAAGGATTCTGCCTGCTTCGTGCCCGAGATCTCCTTTGCCAACTTCCGCAACATCGGTGTCCGCACACCGATGATCGTTTCTGATGGTACAGTAGGCATCAGCTTGCTTTGAAATGCCTGATAGGATTTATCCTGCAAGGCAACTATTTTTCCTAAAATATCTACGTGAGATTTCTGAAGCATTTCTGCTCCGATGGATTCGCTGTTTTTCATAGTATATCGTCTCCTTTTTGGAATCATAAGAGTGCCGAGTACTCTTATATACTTACTCTTTTTCACAACAAATTTTCCTTATTTGATGTAAGAGTGCCGAGTATTCTTATATACTTACTCTTTTTCACAACAAATTTTCCTTATTTGATGTAAGAGTGCCTGGTACTCTTACACTATTAATAATAGGGACTTGTGACCTTTTGCGAATGACCTCACATACACCATAGCCGTCGATTTTAGGGAGCATAATATCTAACAGCACAAGGTCGATTGTATCATCAAACATTGCAATCCCCGCCACGCCGTCAGAAGCAACA
>CAUCWU010000442.1 GCA_958446555.1 uncultured Lachnospiraceae bacterium
GTAGGTACAAAAAATTGATAGCTCATGATAAATTTCTCCTGAATAATTGAAAAAAATATAGGTGCAGTGAAAAAAGCTGTTATGCTTTTTCTCTACACCCATATTATAATTTCAATATAAAGTCATATCAAATACTTGCTTCTTATATCTTACCTATGCTTAAAAGGCATCTTACTCACACACTTTCTGGATCGCACCTCTTTAAGCAACAATAATGTTCTTGCACCTTAGAAATGCTTCTGGTGGCTTCTGATCTGTGATTACTTGTGCCTTTGCAAACTCCCAAAATGTCACTGAGCTGATATTTCCAAACTTCGAATAGTCAGCCAGTATATATGCTTTCTTTGCCTGTCCGGCAGCCGTCTTCTTGACCATCGCCTCCTCATAGTCTGGTGTGCTAAATCCAGCTTTCATACTAACTCCATTTGTTCCAAAGAATGCCTTTGAAAAATGAAGGGTTTCCAGACTCAGAATTGCTTGATTTCCAATGACAGCTTCTGTTGTCGGCTTCAATTCGCCTCCGATCAAATAAACACGAAAACCAGCTGCAGCAAGCTTTTGCGCATGACTGACGGCATTGGTTACAAATGTCGCACTCTTTTCTGTAATAAAGTCAATCATGCATCCAGTTGTCGTTCCGGCATCTAGATAGACAAAGTCATCTTTTGCAATTAATCCAGCTGCATAGCGCGCAATCAGCTGCTTTTCCTCGCGGTTCACGCCTGTCTTTTGTGCCACCGACGGCTCAGCAGTTGTAAAACCTGCCTCGATTGCCACAGCACCTCCAAATACCTTATTTAACTTTCCGGCCTTGTCAAGTGCATTCAGATCACGTCTAATCGTTGACTCAGAGATCTTTAACTTTTCTTTGATCTCCGCAACGGTTACGCTATTTTGCTCCTCAAGCAGCTTTAAAATCAGTTCATATCGTTTTTCAGTCAGCATTTGTTCCCTTTGTTTCCTTCCCGTACTGGCTAAGATCCGTCTCTAAAATAATCTTTCGAATCGGCAGAATGCTTCCTGCTGATACGGAAAGTTCGTCAACGCCCATTGCCAGAAACTCTTTTGTCAGGCTTGTGTCCGCACCAAGCTCACCGCAGATTCCTGCCCAGATGCCTGCCTTATGCGCATTCTCCACTACCATGCGAATCATTGCAAGAATAGCTGGGTGATGAGGATCAAAGAAACGATCTAGCTTTGGATTCTGTCTGTCAACTGCCAGTGTATACTGAGTCAAATCATTGGTTCCAATGCTAAAGAAATCCACTTCTTTTGCCAGCTCGCCACTGATCATAACAGCTGCCGGTGTCTCAATCATGATACCCTGCTTTGGATTTCCATAGGCAATTCCCTGAGCACTTAACTCTGCCTTTACTTCCTCTGCAATCTCCTTAATGCGCTTTACCTCCCAGAGACTTGTAATCATCGGATACATAATTGAGAGGTTTCCGTATACGCTTGCACGGAATAGTGCGCGAAGCTGGGTCTTAAACACATCAATTTGTGTCAGACAGATACGAATTGCACGGTATCCAAGTGCTGGATTTTCCTCATGCTCCATATTAAAGTAATCACACTGCTTATCAGCTCCGATATCGAGTGTGCGGATAATCACATTTTTGCCTGCCATTGTCTCAACAGCTGTCTTGTAAACCTTAAACTGCTCTTCCTCAGTCGGATAATCTTCCTTCTCCAGATACAAAAATTCACTTCTAAAAAGGCCAATTCCACCAGCATCGTTTTGAATCACAGCTGCGAGATCTTTAATATTTCCAATATTAGCATACAGCATGATCTTCTTGCCGTCAATTGTCTTATTTTCTTTTCCCTTCAATTGTAATAAAAGTGCCTTTTTCTCCTCGTCTGCCTTCTTTTTCTGCTGCATCGCTGCCAATGTCTCTTCATCTGGATCAATATAGATTGTTCCATCACTTCCATCGACCACTGCCATCACGCCATCGGTTGTCTCATCAAGTGGAATATCAGTTCCAATTAATGCCGGAATTGCCATTGTTCTCGCTAAAATGGCTGTATGTGAGTTGGAAGATCCATGCACAGTGACAAAGGAAAGTACCTTTTCCTTATCTAGCTGCACGGTCTCGGACGGTGCCAAATCATCTGCCAAAATGATAACTGGTTCATCGGATGTCACACCGTTTTTCGCACTTCCTGCCAAATTGTTTAATACACGCTCTGAAATATCCTTGACATCAGCTGCACGACCTCTCATATAATCGTCATCCATAGCAGCAAACATCTGAGAAAAATTGTCACCAGTTGTCGCAACTGCATACTCGGCGTTGACCTGCTGAGTGCGGATAATATTTTCAACTGATTCATTGTAATCGTCATCCTCAAGCATCATCTGATGAATCTCAAAAATTGCTGCATTTGCCTCGCCAACTTCTTTACATGCCTTCTCATACAGCTCGCCTAACTGCTCAATAGAAGCTTCCTTTGCGGCCTGATAGCGCGCCCATTCACCATCTGAATCAGTCGTCTTTACACGTTTTACCTGCTGTTCACTTTTTTTATAAACGGCTGTCTTTCCGATTGCGATGCCGCCAAACACACTTTTTCCGTGATAAATCTTCATAGTCCCACCTTTCCGTGCCCATTTTACACAATAGGCGGACAGCCGAATTTCGGTGCCCGCCTTTTTGCTCAGCTGTTTTTCTTTTATTCTCTATAATTGCCTTGCCAACTTGAAGATCTTCTATCTTACAGGGTTGTCTTGAAGAAATTCTCCATTGCCTGTGC
>CAUCWU010000443.1 GCA_958446555.1 uncultured Lachnospiraceae bacterium
TTGCTGTTGCCCAAGCCAAGGCACTGAAGAGGTTTTCTCTTATATTGAAGTCGTTTATCAGAATGGCAATCGCCACTATTTCTATGAAAATGAAGCTGGTTTTAAGCGTTTTGAAACTGATTTTTATGAGAAGCGTTTCACTTCCTTCCATGAGTTCTGGACAACAGAAGAGCTTGCAGAGGAAAAACGTGATCTGTTCTCTTTCCGCTACTATGTACGTCGCCCAGAAGATGCTTATACGCATCTTACCGCTTCTGAGATGGAAGAGCTAAAGACAAAGCTTCCGACTTCCTGTAAGAAGCCAGATCGCATCACACAGTTTCATCACTACGATCGCTCGGTCAACTATCATGAAGAGACTGAAAGCTAAGCTTGAAACACCTTGCAAAGCGGCAAAACATCCAGACACTCGCTTTCTCTTTCGAAGCAATGTCTGGATGTTTTTATGTTTTTTGATACAAAATTTTACTCTACCGTCACTAATTCATACTCTCTGCTTCCAAAGCCAAGCTCTGCAGCTGCCTCAATTGTATGAACACCATGTCTACTCTCAACACGCTCTAGGAAGTGCTTCTGTCCCGGATCGTCAGTTGCTGCATAGACAAGATCCAGACAAGCCTGATCGATTGCAATTGGATCAAGAGATACCAAAATTCCGATATCCTTCATACACGGATCTTCTGCTACGCTACAGCAATCGCAGTCTACGGACATATTCTTCATTACATTGACATAGACAATATTGCCCTTAAAATATTCAACAACAGAGGATGCTGCATCTGCCATTGACTCAAGGAAGGAATCGTGATCTGCTGTCCACTTTGCAACCGGATCTCCAGCTCCATGAATGTATGCTTTTCCGTAGGAAGATGCACAGCCAATTGAAAGCTGCTTTAATGCACCGCCGTATCCGCCCATCGGATGACCCTTGAAATGGGAAAGTACCAGCATTGAATCATAATTTGCCATATTCTTCCCGACGAAATTCTTCTTGATCTGCTTTCCGTTTGGAATTGCAAGCTCCATATCTGGTCCCTCTGCATCCATCGGATCCACATTAAAATAGCGATCCCATCCATGCTCCTTGATTAAGAGTCTGTGCTTTGCAGTGGTATCTCTTGCACCGTCATATGCAGTATTGCACTCAACAACAGTTCCGCCAACCTTGTCAATTACCGGGCGCCAAAAATCTGGTCCAAGAAAATTCTGATTTCCCTTCTCGCCAGAATGAAGCTTGATTGCAACTTTTCCGGTCAATTTCTTTCCAACCATCTCATACATCTTTTCTACTTTTTCAGGTGTAATTTCTCTTGTAAAAAATACCTTTGCCATCATCTTTCTCCTCTCTTTTGCCACAAAACAGTGGTTTTCATGATTGTTTGGACAGTTCAACAGCGAAACTCTCCAAACACTTAGCTTCATTATACAAACTTCAAGTAGACTTTAGTCAAGTACTTTTTTGATACTAGGACCGAAAAATCATAAGCTGATCATGCTTGCATGAGTGAGATTATGATCTTGAGATCTGTGAGTATCATATTAGTTGTACTCTCACGACCCACTCGATTTATAATGGCGCACACCCACTCGCCACAACACATAGCAGGGAATCAAAAAGATTCCTGCAAATAGTGGCATCACCATATTCCAAAGAGAATTTGTTCTGCCAAGCAAATACAAAAGAGGATAATACTGAATCAGCGCATACGGAACAATCACGGTACAAAACTGTAGCATGCGCTTTCCGTAGATTCCGATCGGATATTTGCCATATTCTCTTGCGCCGTCGGTTAGCACATTCATAAATTCGAGTCCATCCAATGTAAAAAAGCAAAGAGCCGCATACACCATGAACAATCCTGAAAAAACTGCTGCTCCACCGATCAGCATAAAAATCACAGTCAAGATACGTGGCAAATTCCAATCAATTTGCACATGCATAACACCGTAGATAAACAAGATAATTGCTTGAAAGCCTCTTCCGATTCTTGAAAGTTCGAATTTGCTTCCTAATACCTGCAAAATTTCGTTGCGCGGTCTTACAAGCACCCGATCAAACTCAGCATGACGTACCATTCCAGAAAACGAGTCAAATCCTCTCGCAAACATTTCTGCCAATGAAAACTCAACCAAAACGAGTGCATAGCAAATCAGTACTTCGCTGTAAGTAAAACCTTTCACCTCATGGAATCGCTGAAACATAAATGTAATTCCTATAAAGACATTAAACGAAAACAAAAACTGGCCAAGTGTCGTCAAAAAAAAGGAAGTCTTATATTGCATTGCACTTTGAATATGAATACTAATATAGTGCAAATACAGACGAGCAGCAGAAATCCTAGCATTCTCTGCTTTCATGTTTTCTCTGCTTCTGTTTTCATTTTTTTCAACTCTTCTATTCATCTTTTCCATGACTCACCCTCCCTGCACGACAATTTTCTTCTCGGCAAACTTAGCAAACATCCAACCGCCAGCGACAAGAACAATCAGCCAAAAAATTTGAAGAAAAATCGCCTCTGCCATGGCGCGGCCTGATAAATCTCCTGAATAGATTCGAAATGGCACATTCTGCATAGCAGCAAACGGAAGCACCTTTAACACACGCTGTACCACCTCTGGCATAAATGGAAGCGGCACGATCTGGCCTGACAAAAGCTCACATGCTGATGCGTAAAAAAAACAAATGCCTTGGGCAGAAAGGGTAAAACAGCAGCTGGAAAAAAAAACAACGCCAATTGCACCTGTTACAGGTGTTC
>CAUCWU010000444.1 GCA_958446555.1 uncultured Lachnospiraceae bacterium
GGAACAGAAAACAGCGTCTCGACAACAAAGGAAGCCGTCAAAAGGGTTGCAAGAAGCGGTCCTGCGTAAGTGACAACCGGAACCAATGCATTTTTCAGTGCATGACGAATAATAACCATAACCTGACTGGTTCCCTTGCTTCTTGCAAGCACCATATAATCCTGTTTCATGACCTCGGTTAAACTTGTCTTTGTCAGACGAGAAATCATCGCAATCGGAGATAGGGCCAACGCAGTTGCCGGCATAATATAGTGCCTCCAGGTGCTTAAACCTACGATTGGCAGACAGTGAAGTACAACGCCAAACAACACCATCATCAACAGTGCCAGCAAAAAGCTCGGCACGCTGACACCGATTGTCGCAATAAAGGCGACTGTGTTATTGACCCATTGATGCTTTGAAAAGGCTGAGATCGTTCCCAGTAAAATTCCAACTGCCAGTGCAATACAAAAGGCTGCCAGGCCAAGACTTGCCGTGTAAGGGATACCTGACATAATAATATCCGATACTGCTTTTCCCTTTCGATTAAGTGAAGTTCCAAAATCACCCTTTACTGCATTTTGCAGATAACGTAGATACTGTTCTGTAACCGGCTGATCAAGACCATATTGTGCGACCAACTTCTCTTTTACATTTGCTGGAAGCTTGCTTGTCTCTCCGGCAAACGGAGAACCCGGAATCGCGTGCATCAAAAAGAAAGTAATTGTCGCGAGCGCAAATAAGGTCACAAAACCGATTACAAGTCGTTTACAAAAATATTTTGCCATCAGTTTTTCCTTTCTGTTAGTTATTTAAATAGGTTACAAACCAGTCTGTCATCTCTTTTAGGCGGCGCATTCTATGAAGCGGCTTTCCACGTCTGGAAAGACCGTGATTCTCGCCCTCAAACAGACACATTCTAGCAGGAACACCGTAAAATTTAACTGCTGTAAACATCTGGATTCCCTGATCCAATGTACAGTTATAGTCATTCATTGAATGGATAAACAAAATTGGTGTCTTTGCATTGCAGGCGAATTTCAGTGGGGAGCAATCCCACATTGCCTCCATGTTGGTCCACGGTGTTGCCAAGATTTCGTTCTGATCAAATGTGACACCAATCTCACTGCAGCCAAAATCAGATACCCAGTTGGACACGGAACGCTGGGAAGCAAGTGCTGCAAAGCGGTCGGTATGACCCTCTATCCAGTTACACATGAAACCACCGTAAGAGCCGCCGGCTGCACCAACCTTTGCCTGATCAATCTGTGGATACTGCGCCAACACCTGATCGGTAAATTCCATCAAATCCTGATAGTCGATCGTGCCATATTTGCCTCTTAAATCAGCAAATTCCTCACCGTATCCCTCTGAACCTCTCGGGTTGCAGAAAAAGACAAACCATCCCTTTGATGCCCATACCTGCATCTCATGAAAAAATACCTCACCGTAGGCGCATCGCGGACCACCGTGAATTTCTAACACACCCGGATATCTCTTTGTCGGATCATAATCCTTTGGTTCAAGCACCCAACCATCAATCGTCACACCGTCTTTATTGACAAAGGATAATTTTTTTGCCTTTGAGACAAAGTGGGTGGATAAGTAAGCATCGTTAAAGGAAGTTCTCTTTGTTACTGCTCCATTCTTGTACTCATAGATCTCACAACAGCCATTTGCCTCCATTGCTGCAAAGGAAAGTCTATTATTTCCAGATGCCAGTTCACAGACAAGTCCATTAAAAGCGTAGATGTCACTTAGAATGTTTTCAGTCTCTTGGCTTTGGTAGGAGACAATCGTGTCTTTATAGGATCTCTGGGCGATTGCATAGATGGTTGCATCGTTTGATACGACTAGACTCTCTCCCGAGCTGTAATGGCAGTCGGTTAAAATATCAACACCAATCAAGCAATCTGCGGTTACTGTCTTTGTTAAATTTTGATTGGCAAGATCATACTCGTAAATGTCATGGTACTGGCCATCTCCATATGGCTTCATATCGGTTGCTGTGAGGATGATCGTTTTCCCTGCAAAAACAGCCCTTGAAATAAGAAGCTTTCCCTGCTCAATCAGTGTTGTTAATTTTTTATCTGCTAGCTTGTAAAGAAGGAGTGAGTCGGTCTCATCAATTACATTTGTCCACTCTTTTCCCAAAATCAAAAGCATATCCTCTTTGACACAGACCGATGCTGTATCAAAATTTGCCGGTGTCAATTTTTCAAGTGATGCTGTCTTCTCGTCATACAGATAAAGACTGGTTCTCACGCCTGAGATAAAACCACGTCCGTTGCCCCAAAGCGGCACCTCGTCAATGACATGATAATCCTTTTCTTCTTTTTTTGCCTTTTTGTCTGCATCGTCTGGAAGCGCATTTCTATTTTCCTCAATGCCCATACAGTAAAGACCATCTGAAATCTTCTTAAAAAAGGATACCGACTTTGAAACAGAAAACGCCTTCTTTGCCTCTCCACCGCGAATATCAATGCGATAGAATGTCGTTTTCTCTTCCAAATCATCCTTTTCTTCCTCTCCATCAGAGTTTCTATCAGAGATAAATAAGATCGTATTATTGTCATCCCAGATAAAGCTTCCCTCTCGATCAGAAGTGGTTAGCTGTGTTACCTTGCTATTCTCGCTCATAATCCAAAGATTCTTCTGGTAGCTGTTGGACTTTTGATCTGGCTTTACCAGTGTAAATGCCAGAGTGTCCCCACTTGGGTTATATTGCAATCCAGATGGACTACAAATTTCA
>CAUCWU010000445.1 GCA_958446555.1 uncultured Lachnospiraceae bacterium
CGCACGACAAAAAGCCTGTTAGATTCCAATCTGGCTGACGGAAACTATATCTCAGCAAAGGATAAGCATGTTGTTGTCATTGGCGGTGGCGATACCGGAAACGACTGTGTTGGAACCGCAATCCGTCAGGGCTGTGCCTCTGTCACCCAGTTAGAGATGATGCCGCAGCCACCACTGACCCGTGCTGCAAGCAATCCGTGGCCGCAATGGCCGAGAGTCTGCAAGACCGACTATGGCCAGGAGGAGGCAATTGCAGTATTTGGCTCAGATCCTCGTATCTATAAGACAACTGTAAAGGAATTTGTTAAGGATGCAGACGGAAAGCTTTGCGGACTGATCTGTGTTAAGCTTGAGTCCAAAAAGGACGAGGCAACCGGACGCATGATGATGGTTCCAGTAGAGGGAAGCGAGTTTACATTAGAGGCAGAGCTTGTCCTAATTGCAGCAGGATTTTTAGGCTGCCAGAGCTATGTCGCAGATGCATTTGGTGTGGAATTGACACCAAGAACCAATGTAAAGACTGCACCAGATTGCTATGAGACTTCTGAGCCGGGAGTATTTACAGCAGGTGATATGCACCGTGGCCAGTCACTTGTGGTATGGGCAATTCGCGAGGGAAGAGAAGCTGCAAGAGCAGTTGATGAGAGTCTGATGGGCTATACCAATCTTGAGTGATCAGAAATGTTAAAAATACTTTGTAGATATTCGTAGAAAAAGAGTTTCTGATTCTAATATCATATGATGTTGGGGTCAAAAGGTATTTTGCCCCCAACTGATCTCAAAAAACTTACAAAATAAGGGGTTCCCTTCTGCTAGTTGAATGATTCGATCAATTGGCAGAAGGGTATTTTTTTGCCTTCCACTTGTAATTGTTTTTCACATGCGATACAATAAAGAATATTGAGTGTAAATTATTCATTGAGATAGAGAGAAAACGGAGGGTACATGCATGTCAAAAGTAATCATGATTCAGGGCACAATGTCAAATGCAGGAAAAAGCTTGCTTGCAGCAGGACTTTGCCGAATTTTTAAGCAGGATGGCTATCGGGTGGCACCGTTTAAGTCACAAAACATGGCATTGAATTCCTTTATCACAAAGGATGGCTTTGAGATGGGACGTGCTCAGGTAGTTCAGGCAAGAGCAGCAGGGATAGAGCCATCCGTTTATATGAATCCGATTTTATTAAAGCCAGTAAGTGACATGGGGTCACAGGTCATTGTAAACGGAAAGCCAGTCTCAAACATGCCGGCACGAAAATATTTTGCCTACAAAAAGCAACTGATTCCCGATATTATTCATGCTTTTAAGAAGCTAGAGGAACAGGCAGATATCATCGTAATCGAGGGCGCAGGAAGTCCAGCTGAGATTAATTTGAAAGCCGATGATATTGTCAATATGGGCCTTGCAAAGCTAGTTAGTGCACCTGTGTTACTTGCAGGAGATATTGACAGAGGTGGCGTGTTCGCTCAGCTTCTAGGGACGCTGATGCTTCTTGAGCCAGATGAAAAAGAATTGGTAAAAGGTCTTATCATCAATAAATTTAGAGGAGACAAGACGATTCTCGATCCTGGTATTGTGATGCTCGAGGAGAGAGGCCATGTCCCAGTAGCCGGGGTAATTCCTTATATGAAAGTGGCAATCGAGGAGGAGGATAGCTTAAGTGAAAAGCTAGAGCACAGCCAAAAGGGCCTCATTGATTTGGCTGTGATTCGTCTTCCACGCATGTCAAATTACACGGACTTTGATGTATTTGAACAGCTTCCGGGCGTGAGTGTTCGCTATGTGCACAGTGCAAGAGAGCTTGAAAATCCAGATTGCATTTTCCTTCCGGGAAGCAAAAATACGGTCGGCGATCTGCTATGGATGCGCCAGAATGGATTAGAGGCAGCGATTAAAAAGAAGGCAGCTTCGACACCGATCATTGGAATTTGTGGTGGTTTTCAGATGCTTGGAAAGTCAATCGCAGATCCATTTGGCGTAGAGCAGGGAGTCGATGCGCCTGGTCTTGGTCTTTTGGATATCCAGACGACATTAACAAAAGAAAAAGTAAGGGCGCAGGTGACAGGAACCATTGAAAATTTGACAGGCATTTGGTCTTGTCTAAATGGAAGTGCCTATGAGGGCTATGAGATTCATATGGGAAGATCAAGCAAAGTGGATACAGAAGCTTTAGCTATATGCGATTTTGCAAATTCACAAGAAGAGCTTCCAGCAGTTGTGTGTAGCGACAATCAGATGGTATGTGGCAGCTATGTGCATGGTCTGTTTGATGAGGGAGATTTGGCTTGGAAGCTTGTAAAAATGCTTGCTGATCGAAAACATGTGACATTGGAGGAACTGGCGAGCGGCTATGATTATAAGAAGTTTCAGGAATCCCAGTATGATCTTCTAGCTGATACGCTTCGTGCTCATATGGATATGGATTTTGTTTACAGCATTTTACAGGAGGCAAGAATTTAAAGATGAAGCAGCAGACAGAACAGTTAAATGAAAATCAAGTCTCAAAAGCGAAGACAAATACCATTCAATTGTTGAGAGAAACCTATCAAATAACGCCTCCCAATCAGGCAATCTTTGATGCTGTGAAATCGAATTGGGACGGTGTGGCAAAGCCTCTTGATGGACTTGGCAGTTTTGAGCAGATGACAGCGCAGATTGGTGCAATCCAAGGCAATACAGAGGTAAGTGCTTTGCCAGGAGCAGTTGTTGTGAGGTGTGCCG
>CAUCWU010000446.1 GCA_958446555.1 uncultured Lachnospiraceae bacterium
ATCAGCAAGATCGCTCTCACAAACAAGCGGTCCTCTCGCCGTATTTAAAAGAATCACACCAACTTTCATTTTTGCAATGCTGTCTTTATCAATCATTTTCTGATTTTCTTTTGTCAGTGGACAATGCAGACTGATGATATCGGAAGTTTCATATAATTCCTCTAAGCTTACCGCCCTTACATTCCCAAAAAGACGTTCTTTCGGAATTCCTCGATGACCATACGCCACAACATTCATGCCAAATGCCTCTGCCAAACGAGCAACTGCCTGACCAATGCTTCCAAAACCGATAATTCCGATTGTCTTTCCAGTAAGCTCCATTGTCGGATAACTCCAGAAACAAAAATCTGGGCATTCACTCCATTTGCCCTGTAGGACCTGCTCTGAATGGGCACCCACATGATGACAAATTTCTAATAGAAGTGCCATCGTAAGCGGAGCTACCGCCTGTGTACTATAGTTTGGAATATTGCTGACTGGAATCTTTCTCTCGCTGGCTGCATCCAAATCTACCGTATTATAGCCGGTTGATAAGGTACCGATGAAGCGAAGCCTCGAATCAGACTCAATCATCTGTCTTGTCAGTATCGTTTTATTGGTAAAAACAACCTCTGCATCCGCGATGCGCTCACAGACAAGTTCTTTTGGTGTTCTATCATATACAGTGACATCGCCAAGCTCTCTGAAACCATCCCAGCTTAGATCTCCTGGATTTTCGGTATAACCATCTAATACTACAATTTTCATACTGATCTCATTTTCCTCTCAAATCATTTAGTTTCGAATAGTGTCAGTATACCATTTTTCAAACCACTATGCAATGCGATTTCTTTTTCTCATTCTATGATAAATATTCACAAAAAACTTTTATTTTTTTCAAATTTCCTCTATCATATTTTTTCGTTTTCCTTTATAATAAAATAGGTTAAGGCAAAACCGACCCAACTCAAATCTGCCAAAAAACATCCAAAGGAGAATATCATGTCAAAGAGAACGGACATCAACAAAGTTTTGATTATCGGTTCAGGCCCAATTATCATCGGTCAGGCTTGCGAATTTGATTATTCTGGAACACAAGCTTGCAAGGCGCTTCGCAAGTTAGGTTACGAGATCGTTCTGGTAAATTCCAATCCGGCAACCATCATGACAGACCCGGAAATTGCCGATGTTACGTACATTGAACCATTAAACGTACATCGTCTTGAACAAATCATCGCAAAGGAGCGTCCTGACGCACTTCTTCCAAACTTAGGAGGACAGTCTGGTCTGAATTTATGTGCCGAGCTTGCCAAAGAAGGCATTCTTGACAAGTATCATGTTCAGGTAATCGGCGTTCAGGTTGACGCAATTGAACGCGGTGAAGATCGAATTGAATTCAAAAAATCAATGAATGAAATCGGCATTGAAATGGCTCGCAGTGAGGTTTCCTACTCAGTTGATGAGGCACTTGCAATTGCAGATAAGCTTGGCTATCCAGTTGTTCTTCGTCCTGCCTACACAATGGGCGGTGCCGGTGGCGGTCTTGTATACAATAAGGAAGAATTAAAAACCGTTTGTGCAAGAGGTCTTCAGGCCAGTCTTGTCGGTCAGGTATTGGTTGAGGAGTCAATTCTCGGCTGGGAAGAGTTGGAATTAGAGGTTGTTCGTGATTCAGAGGGCAACATGATCACTGTATGCTTTATTGAAAACATTGATCCTTTGGGTGTTCATACTGGTGACTCCTTCTGTGCTGCTCCAATGCTTACGATTTCTAAGGAGCTTCAAGCTCGTCTTCAAGAGCAGGCTTATCGCATCGTTGACTCGGTACAGGTAATTGGCGGTACCAATGTTCAGTTCGCTCACGATCCAGTGACTGACCGTATTGTTGTCATTGAGATTAATCCAAGAACCTCACGATCCTCTGCTCTTGCTTCTAAGGCAACTGGATTCCCAATTGCTTTAGTTTCCGCAATGCTTGCAGCAGGCTTGACCTTAAAGGATATCGAATGCGGCAAGTACGGCACACTTGATAAGTATGTTCCGGATGGCGACTATGTTGTAATCAAGTTTGCTCGCTGGGCATTTGAGAAATTCAAGGGTGTTCAGGATAAGCTTGGTACTCAGATGCGCGCAGTCGGCGAGGTTATGAGTATCGGTAAAACCTATAAAGAAGCCTTTCAGAAGGCAATCCGCAGTCTTGAGATTGGTCGCTACGGCCTTGGCTTTGCAAAAGACTTTAACACCAAAACAAAAGAAGAATTGTTACAGATGTTAATCACCCCATCAAGTGAGCGTCATTTTATCATGTATGAAGCACTTCGAAAGGGTGCCACTGTCGATGAAATTTTTGAGATCACAAAGGTAAAGAAATATTTCATCGAGCAGATGAAGGAACTTGTCGAGGAAGAAAAAGCACTTCTTTTATGCAAAGGATCTCTTCCGTCTGATGATCAGCTAATTTCCGCTAAAAAGAATGGCTTCTCCGATAAGTATTTAAGCAAGCTTCTTGCCATCTCTGAGGATGCGATCCGCAATCGTCGTATTGAACTTGGAATTGAAGAGGCTTGGGAAAGTGTCCATGTAAGTGGCACAAAGGATAGCGCTTACTACTATTCTACTTATAATGCAACCGATAAAAATCCAGTCAGCATGAATAAGCCAAAGATCATGATTCTTGGCGGTGGCCCAAACCGTATCGGCCAAGGTATTGAGTTTGACTATTGCTGTGTTCACGCTTCTC
>CAUCWU010000447.1 GCA_958446555.1 uncultured Lachnospiraceae bacterium
CATGCAGCTTAGCAAACTTGATCGCATTCTCAATCAGGTTGGAACACCTTGCGGAACACCAGTTTACATTCCTTATGCTTCTGATGGTGAAAATCATATTGAAGATCATCTCGGCATGCATGGAATTCCTTTCGAACCTGTACCAGATTTTCCAACTAACTCTGAAAACGTTTTCCTGACGCAGGCTGCGTTAAAAGATCCTGATATTTTGCAGAAATTAGAAGCTTTTCTTCGAAAGGGTGGTACAGCTGTTGTGACGACTGGTTTTGCCTCCCATATTCCAACAGCACAATGGGCGAAGTTTAGTTCCGTGCGATTTACAGGCAGAAAACTTACAGCCAATCGCTACCATGTAACCGACGATTTCGCCGGCTTTTATGAAAATCAGCAGCCAGTAACTTTTGATGAACTACAGTTTTCAAACAATGCCTCCTGGTCTTACGTAAACGCTGGCTCTGGCGACAGCCACAGTTCCATTTTGCTCCTTGATACTTACGGCAAAGGAAAGCTTTTTACACTCGCTGCGCCAGACTGCTTCGCTGACTTCGCTAAGCTTCCAATTCCAGTAATGGATATGATCCGCCGCCCATTTGCTTCACATGGCTTATATATCAGTGGCAGAAATGTTTCCTTGTTCCAATACAACAATGATACTTTTGTCTTATACTGCTATGCTGGAAGCAATGCAATCCCAGAACGTGTTTCAATTCATCTGCTTTCACCAGCATGTCATCTGACAGAGCTAAGCGGAAAACCAATTGGAAACTTTATCGAAACCTTCTGTCGCCATCAGCAATGGGATGAAAAGGAATGGATAGCTTCCGTACTGGTTCATCCTGGCGAATTTTATGCATTTAAGATTGCACGCTGATTGACAACAAAAAAACTATTTATGCGGAGAAATAATCAAGGAGGCAGCGCTGTCATAACAAGCGTTGCCTCCATAATCAACCCCAATCATCCTGAGCAATTTGCGATAGCCACTTTCAAGGCATGTCAGTACATATTCTTTGCATACAGCCCTTGCCTGCTTTTCTGCCCTAATCGTAGCAATCGGCAGCCATGATGTGTAATGCAACCAAAGCTTAATTAGAATGATCACTACGGCACTTATTATTAAGTACACAATTGCTTTTGATTTGCCGCTTCCCATTTCTATTTTCCCCTATATATGTTGTAACCAAAACCAGCAAGCCTTGCATATTCTTTAGGATCTGAATCATAGGACATCATCATCTTTCGCATAAGATTCTGTCCATAATCCGTCTCAGAACACCCTCTTGAACCAGCCCTAAGAAGTGCTTTCCATGGATCATTCCACAAATCAATTACATCTATCTGCCATTTCTCTTGAATTGCCCACAAAAGCGCAACCATTTTTTTGATATTGCTTACTATCATATCTGGTTCCTGTATAGAAAACAACCGGACAATGCCAGGTCTGCTTTTCATAATCATTCTTGACGAACTTGGCATGCACGAATAAGGACCACACAAAGTCTTTCAAATGGATTCAACTCCTTTAACCTTGTAAAATCATCGCCATCTCCACCTGGCTGATAGGCATATGGATCTTTATTTTCACACTGATCGGCAATTTTTCTCAAAACTTCCTTTTGAGATATCATATATGCCTTCACACGCTGTTCAAGTGTTTGCTCAAGATGAAGAGCCTCTAACAGTCGTGACATAGGATATGCCTTATTTTCATTTTGCATGTTAAACACCTCTTTTTATTCTTTTACCACTGCCTCAATTGCATGTTCCAACGATTTTGCAATTGTCTCAATCGGCATTGATGCAAGCGGTCTATCCTTATTTGCTACCTGCTCAGACGAATATGGAACATGAATAAAACCTGCCTTCATATTTGGATAGCTTCTAGCAGCCAAATGAAGCACACGATACATCACACTATTGCACACATAGATACCTGACTCATAAGTTGGATTGACACTTTCTCCGCCAAATGGATCAAAACCGGTCACTAGTAGCTTCATTTTCTTCTCCTCTTTATGCATCTGATCTGGAGTAGGCATTCTTCATCTGATTGGTTAACTCGGAAAGCACCTTTTCTAGTGTGTTCAGTGATTCATCCTTTGCCATCTGTGCAACTGCCTCGTTTGCCTCTTTCTTGATCTCCATTCGTTCCTTCGGATCGGTTACATTTTCCAATCGATTGTCGTACTTTGCGATTAACTCATGGCTCTTTGCCATTACATGGCCCTGATAACGCTCAATATGGAACAGTGAATTCTTATAGGAAGCATCTGCCATAGCGGCAATCAAGCGACTTGTCCAGTAGAAATTGTCGGTAGATACTGTTTTATCTGTATTGGACAGATACTCAGGTGTTGTCTCAACATCCGCATAGAATGGAAGAAGCGTATTAAATGCATTGGAGCAAAATGCCACCCACTCAATTGCACGACAATCATCCTTCTTATCTGCTCTCATCTGAATCACAGAAAGAAAATCGGTACGGTTGACACCGATCGAACGATACGCGCCTTTCATTGACTTGTCTCCATAAGACAGATATGGATCATACGGTGTCCCCTGATAGTGGGAAGACAATACATACTTGACATCCTCAACTGTAATCTTCTTTTCTGGAATCAAGCACCACGGAAGATCATCGCTAAGAGGTGTATAGTCGGCATCTGCTCCATCCCACACAAAGGTCTTTGGATTTAATGTGCGAAGCAT
>CAUCWU010000448.1 GCA_958446555.1 uncultured Lachnospiraceae bacterium
CAATACACCTTCATCACAGGGTGGTATCGGAGACCTTTACAACTTCGGACTTGCTCCATCTCTTACACTTGGATGTGGTTCTTGGGGAGGAAACTCTGTATCTGAGAACGTAGGTGTGAAACACCTGATCAATATCAAGACAGTTGCAGAGAGGAGAGAAAACATGCTGTGGTTTAGAACACCTGAGAAAGTATACTTTAAGAAAGGCTGCATGCCTGTAGCATTAGATGAACTCGGAACTGTAATGCATAAGAAGAAAGCGTTCATCGTAACAGACAGTTTCCTGTACAAGAATGGTTATGTAAAACCGATCGAAGATAAATTAGATCAGATGGGAATCCAGCATACATGCTTCTTTGAAGTTGCTCCAGACCCAACTCTGCAGTGCGCTAGAAGAGGTGTAGAACAGATCAGAGCATTTGAGCCAGATACGATCATCGCTCTTGGTGGTGGATCCGCAATGGATGCCGGAAAGATTATGTGGTTAATGTATGAGCATCCGGAAGCAAAATTCGAAGATATGGCTATGGACTTCATGGATATCCGTAAGAGAGTATACACATTCCCTAAGATGGGAGAGAAAGCTTACTTTATAGCTATCCCAACATCTTCAGGAACAGGTTCAGAAGTAACTCCATTCGCAATCATCACAGATGCTGATACAGGAGTAAAATGGCCTATCACAGACTACGAATTAATGCCAAACATGGCTATCGTAGACGTTGACAATGCAATGACAGCACCTAAGGGACTGACAAGTGCATCTGGTATCGACGTAATGACACATGCAATCGAAGCATATGTATCTATCATGGCTACAGACTTTACAGATGGTCTTGCTATGAAGGCAGTAAAAGCTGTATTTGATTACTTACCATCAGCATACGAGAACGGAGCTAACGATCCAATCGCAAGAGAGAAGATGGCTAACGCTTCATGCATGGCTGGTATGGCATTCGCAAATGCATTCCTTGGACTGAACCACTCTATGGCTCACAAACTTGGTGCATTCCATCACCTGCCACACGGTATTGCTAACGCTGTAATCCTGACAGATGTAATGCGTTACAATGCTGCAGAAGTACCTACAAGAATGGGAACATTCTCTCAGTATCAGTATCCACATGCACTTGCAAGATACGCAGAATTAGGACGTTTTGCAGGATGCAAAGGTAAGACAGATGAAGAAGTATTTGAGAACTTCATCGCTAAACTGGAAGAACTCAAAGAGAAGATTGGCATTAAGAAGACAATCAAAGATTACGGTGTAGATGAGAAATACTTCCTGGATACATTGGATGATATGACAGAGCAGGCATTCAACGACCAGTGTACAGGAGCTAACCCAAGATATCCTCTTATGAGTGAGATGAAAGAAATCTACCTGAAATGCTATTATGGAAAATAAAAAAGGCGTAAATATAATATCCATGAGTTTTTGTTTGGAGGTTGGATAATGTATTGAGCATAGGAAAAGTGCAGCGTTTGACGTTGCACTTTTTCTTATGTCAAAATATTGATAAAAAAATAACAATAAATATGCAGGATGAAAAATAGTGAAAAAAATATCAAAAAACTATTTAAAAATCTGACAATAAGGTATATAATACAGATAACAAGAAGGAAAAGGGCCAAAGATTCAATAAAAAGGAGGAATCTGTATGAAGCTCGAAAAGAAGAATTTGATCGTAGAGAGACCTTACAAATCAGTTTATAAGACAGAGGAGGGTGTTGTTAAAATATTTGTAACAGATCATCCAAAGTCAGCAGTATTTAATGAAGCATTGAACACTGTGAAAGTTGAAGAAACAGGATTGGATATTCCGAAACTAAAAGAGGTAACTCAGATTAATGGGGAATGGGCGCTGGTCATTGAGAACCGGGAAGGAAAAACTTTGGAAGAAATGATGAAAATTGACCGTGCCAATCTTGAAAAATATATGTCAGATTTTGTAGATCTTCAGCTGAAAGTACAGAGTAAAACGGCAGAAACATTACCGAAATTAAAAGATAAACTCGCAAATAAGATAAGAAATCTGAAAGTTTTGGATGCAACAGAGCGTTATGAACTTTTGACTAGATTGGAATCTATGCCGAGACATACAAAATTGTGTCATGGTGATTTTAATCCAAGTAACGTAATTGTTGAAAAGAACGGAAAGATGACTGTGATTGACTGGGCACATGCTTCACAGGGAAATGCAAGCGCAGATGCGGCAATGACATATTTGCTGTTTGCATTACACGATCAGGAGAGTGCAGATCTTTATCTTAAGTTATTCTGTAAGAAAAGCGATACCGCAAGACAGTATGTAGAACAATGGCTTCCAATTGTTGCTGCCGCAGAACTTGAGAAAGATATCCGGCTGGAAAAAGATTTTCTGATGAAATGGATCGATGTTATGGAGTATGAATAAATCGTACAAAAAATAAGCCTCCGAACGAGGCTTATTTTTATATTTCATAATATACATAAGAGACAAAATCAACTGCTAAAAATCAGAAAAATACATTTCCACCAACATTTATACCAGATACGCCGGTAGATGCTGAGCGGAACTGTAAACAATTTATAACTGCAGAATGTCTTGCGCCGCCAAGTGCTGCCTGGGCAACAGAATAAGCAGTTGAGGAAGCACCTTTGCTGAGAACACGGTTCAATAAAACGTTCCAGGTAGAGGCAAACTGACCAGACGGGAAAATG
>CAUCWU010000449.1 GCA_958446555.1 uncultured Lachnospiraceae bacterium
GTGACGTCATAATCGCCATCGGTATAATGATGAGTGCGTGTCGCATCAAAGGAAAAGCTTCCCTTTGCCTCGCAGCTGTACAGCCAGAATGGAACGTAGATACCACTGATTTCCTCTAAATGGCTCTCAGAAGAAAAGGCACGCGGGAGAAAGAACTTTCCTTTATAAAACTTCTTTAGATGCTCCTTTGCCGTCTTTTTGTCAACCTGAAATGGAATGACATAGCTTGGTCGCTTTGCACCGCTTAATTGGTCAGACAGCACGACAGGAGAGCCACAGTAGGCGCAGACAGAAGCGGCAGTCGTCTCGTCTGTCACAAGCTCAGCACCGCAGGTTGGGCAGTGGTAGCTGTGAATTTGCTTCTGTTCACTGCTAGACCAAGTAGAGCCAGCATCGTTTGTGTTCCAGTTTGGGGTGTCTTGATTGTTGCCAGAAGCAGTCTGATCAAATGCTTCCATTGCCTCCACTTCAATTGAGGTGTCACAGTGAGAACAGTGTAATTTTTGGGTTTTGCTGTCGAAGGTAAGCGCGGCACCACAGTTGGGACACTTATAAGTCTTAATCGAATCGTCCATAGAAACCTCGTTTCTGTGCCGAAGGGCACGTATTCATTGTGGCAATTACTAGAAAGATAGGTTACGGAAAAATTAGTAATTGCGCATTATTATGGTATTTATATTGTAGCATAGAAAGTAACATTTGTCTATTACGATTGTCTCGTAAGTTTTGTTTGCGCGGTAAGCTAGGAGGTTCGAGTGAGAAATTTCATGCATTTCCAGTCAGGTAAAAAGTGCCTGCACACGAAACTGTGCAGGCACTTTGAATGAAATATAGAACTATGTGAAATATGGAACTGTGCAATCCCTAATTACAGATCCTCTGGCTTTACGGCTACTGTAATCAGCTCAAATGGATGATAGGAGATCACATTTGTACTGCCTTCAATGTCTTCAAGAAGATTGGTCGTCTGTACAGTGAATGGGAAGCTTACCTTTCCACGGCGGCCATCTTGCTCGGACAGACGAAGAATCAGATACTGTCCATCCTCAGAGCGCTTCATTGCCTGTAAGTAAAGTCCACAGTCATTTAAGGTGTCACGAAGAACAGCTGGTACAGTGACAGAAGACTTTAACAGAGGAACATTGTATTCCATTGCAGTCAGATTGACCTTTGCCTCAACGGCATCACCGCTGTGAGGAAGAATGGTGTAGCAGAAGTCATGATGTCCGATATCGGAAGTGATATCTGGGCGGATGTTTGCACGAAGAAGGCTAAGAGAAATCTCATCCTCCTCAAGACCAACACCGTACTTGCCTTCATTTAAGATTGCAAGACCGCTACCGCTCTCAGACATATCGCACCACTTATGGTGGCAAACCTCAAAGCGAGCCTGCTGCCAAGAGGTATTCTTGGTCAGATCACGCTTTACAAAACCAGCGCTGGTATCGCAGACAAGCTCTCTTGTCAGAACGTCTGGGCCAAAGTTTACCTTTGCAAGCTTGTGCTTTTCATCCCAGTCAACTACGTTTTCAACTTCGATCGCACGGGAATCAGCGAAGAAGCGAAGAATCATCTGCCAGGTGCTCTTTTCTGTCTTGAAGGTAACAGAAAACTCAGCAGAGGAACCGTCAGAAGCTACCAGTTTCAGTGGCTGATCGACATTTAATGCGACCTGAACGTCCTTGTAGTTTGGCAGGATATCCCATGCATCGTACATACCTGGGTTATCAGCATACAGGTGAAGCTTGTTAAAGCCACAGCCTTCTTTTACCCACTCGCGGTCAAGCTCTTTGTCATACAGACTGACAAAGCTTCCGTCAGAAGAGAGTTTTGCGCGGTAGAAAGGTGTCTCAACAACAAGAAGGTTGCACTTGTCACAGAAATCAGCACTCAGCCAGTTTTCCTTCTCAGCAAGAGCAGCAATACTTCCTGTGCTTAAACCAGCAAGTGCAGGGATGCTCCAGAAGCCCTTTACGCCGTGACGAGTGATGCTTCCATTTTCGTCCTCAATGAAGGTGACAGCAGAACGTGTGAAGTTGAGAGAGTTGAAATAGGTATCGCCAGCTGTCTTTGCAAGCATTGCATCAAGACGCTCAGAAACAGTGCGATAATCATTCATTGCATCCTCATAAACCGGATGGATATGAGAACCTGGAAGGATATCGTGGAACTGATTTAATAAGAACTTCTTGTAGCACTCAGTCAGTTCCTCAGACGGATAAGCCTCTCCAGTTAAAGAAGCGAGAGCAGCGCGAAGCTCAGTCTCACGAAGCTTAAACTCTAGTGTACGGTTTGCCTTTTTTAAGTTGGACTTTGTGGTGAAGGTACCGCGGTGCATCTCTAGATACAGCTCGCCATCCCAATTCGCCAGATTGGTGTTGTCCTTTAAGTTCTTGTGAAGGAAAGCATCGCCGCCAGTTACCTCGATCTTTGGCATGACAGAAACCTTATCGAAACGACGAATCATCTCAAGCATTTCCTCTGTACAGCCGGAACCACCATCGCCGTAACCATACATATTTAAGGTCTGACCGCCGGTTTCCTTATCCTGATAAGCTTCCCAGTTTTCCTGAATCTGGCTTGGCATGTTCCAAGTGATAAAGTGAGTTGGTGGAACACAGGCATAGACACTGCTGCCATCAATTCCCTTCCAGATAAAGTTGTTGTGCGGGAAACGGTTGGTGTCGTTCCAGGTAGAC
>CAUCWU010000450.1 GCA_958446555.1 uncultured Lachnospiraceae bacterium
TTTTAAGCTTTCTTTTTTCTTAGTGTTCTGTTGTCCAAGTGATCAAATCTGCTCCCCAGGTTAGGCCGCCGCCAAAACCGCTGATAACAATTTTCTGACCCGGACGAAGCATCTTCTTTTGCGTCATCTCATGAAGCAAAAGTGGAATCGAAGCCGATGAAGTATTTCCATATTCAGCTAAATTCATTGGAAACTTCTCGATCGGCTCTCCCATTCGCTTTGCCACTGACTCTACAATTCTTCGGTTTGCCTGATGAAGAACGTAGAAGGCAATGTCACTCTTTTCCAGATGATTTTTTTCGAGAAGTTCAGTGATTCCCTCCGGCACCTTTCGAACAGCAAACTGAAAAACTGCTCTGCCATCCATACCAATAAAACCATCTTTTTTTAATGTCAATGCCTGTGACTGGCTGCCATCTGCATGAAGAATCGGAATTGTCATTTTTTCCTCTGATGGACCCAAAACCACTGCTCCAGCTCCATCGCCAAACAAAATGCAGCTTCCTCGGTCACTCCAGTCAACCACGCTCGACAAAACCTCGCTTCCTATGACAAGTGCATATCGAACGATTCCACTTGCAAGATAGGCTTTTGCTGTCGCAAATGCACTCACAAAACCGCTGCAGGCTGCATTTAAATCAAAGCAACACGCATTTTTTGCCTGTAGATGCTCTTGCACAATACAAGCTGTGCACGGCATAATAGAATCCTGCGACATCGTAGAAACAATGATAAGACCAAGTTCATCAGCCGAAATGCCTGCATTCAAAAGAGCCTCTTTTGCTGCGTTCACTGCCAGAGAAAAAACGCTCTCATTTTCTGCGATATGTCGCCTCTCAATTCCTGTGCGCTCCCTGATCCACTCATCACTTGTATCCACAAGCTTGGTCAAATCACTGTTTTCCATCAAATGCGATGCCGCACAGGCACCTGTTCCTATGATTGTACCTGTCATAATGCTTCCTTTCTTATTTGCGTTTCAACAAAGACCATTTTATCAGATTATGTTTTCATTACAATTTACAAAAAAGTGGAAAATGTAAGAAAATCGACATGGCTTTTTTCAAAAATTTCTGCTACAATGGAGAAATAAAGGTTTGTATCTGCGAAAAGCAGAGTACGGAAGGGACGGTTTTTTATGTCTGTTAAGGTTAGTATTATTGTGCCTGTATACAATGCGGAAAAAACACTTCGCCGCTGTGCAGACAGTATTTTAAATCAAGATTTTACCGATTATGAACTTTTTCTTGTCGATGATGGAAGCACAGATGAGTCGGGTGCAATCTGCGATGAATATGCATCTCTCGATTCCCGCGTTCATGTCATTCATAAAAATAATAGTGGTGTCTCTGATACCCGAAATACAGCGCTTGATCTTGCTCACGGTACCTATATTCAATTTTTAGACAGTGATGATTGGATTACACCGGATGCGACCAAGCTTCTTGTGCGCGCTGCCGAGGAAAATCATTGCGATCTTGTCATTGCCGATTTTTATCGAGTAAATGGAGAGAGAGTCTCCCAAAAAGGGGATATTGATGAGGATACAGTGATTTCAAAAGAAGAATTTTCTCGTCATATGATGGAAAATCCGGCCGATTTTTATTATGGTGTGATCTGGAATAAGCTTTACAGACGCGATATCATTGAAGAACATGATCTTCGCATGAATTCGGAGATCAGCTGGTGTGAGGATTTCATGTTTAATCTGGAATACATCCGCTATGCTGAGCGTTTTATTGCACTGAAGGTTCCGATTTATTATTATGTCAAGACAAAGGGATCTCTTGTCAGCCAAAGTGCGACGATCTCTAACACCGTCAAGATGAAGCTTGGCATCTTTGAATACTACAACAATTTTTATAAGCACACGTTTGATGAAGAATATTACGAGAAAAATCGCCTGCGCATCTACCGCTTCCTTGTCGATACAGCCAAAGACGGCTTTGTGCTTCCTGCCATCTTACCTGGTTCCAAAAAGCTTGGCAGTGAGCGCACCAGTGTTGCTCCAGAGGCGTTAAATGGACGTGGCATTATACTTGATTCCTATCGCAGCAAGATGTTATTCTATCGCTATCTCGAGGCAGTTGCCATCAAACACAACCTGACACTAGACGATGTATGTTTGCTGCTTGCACTAGAAAATCCAATCCCATTTACAACCAAAAAGGAGCTGTCCTATTATTCTCAGCTGCCGCTTCATACACTCTCTCAGGCGCTGACCCATTTGTCTTCCCATGGCTTTATTCAGCCACTTCCGATGAGACATTTTTCTGTCAGACTGCTTCCAACTGCAAAAGCCATTCTGGATGAGCTTCACACGGCTGTGACTGATTTTGAAAATGCCTGCATGCGCGGCTTTACAAAAGAAGAGAGCTGCCTATACAGACAGCTCTCCGAAAGGATTCGCGAGAATGTACTGGAGGGGTTACGGTGACATCTACATGTTACGAAAGGCCACTCGGTGAAGATGATTTCAAACTTAATTTTCTGCTATATAATCCTCGCACGCCTTCACGAAGCTTCATAACCTACCAGAAAAATACCCCCAAAAACGGATCTACAGGTTTTATCCTGCGATCCGTTTTTCTTTTTGAACAACCCCGCCCGACGGGTCGGACGAGGATTCCGTTGCAGCCATCAGGATTTCTCACATTGGGATGCATTGGAACCGCGATTTAGTCCAGAGTTACGC
>CAUCWU010000451.1 GCA_958446555.1 uncultured Lachnospiraceae bacterium
ATGTGTAAGGCGACTTTGGAGGCAGCCAAGCTTGCAGGAATTGAGGTGGAGAATTCGGATGGAAGTGAGAAACCAGTTCTTCTTTCAGAACCAAATGCAGTTATCTATGATTTGGTAAATGAGATTAATAATGGAGAATTTCCATCAGGATTATTAGATTTGAGTAAAAAGAATTTAATACTAGTCTTTGATCTTGGTGGTGGAACATTGGATATTACAATACATGAGGTTCAAAGAAGAACTGATGCATCTGATGTTTTAAAGGTCGATGAAATTGCAACCAACCGTTATACACGACTTGGCGGTGATGATTTTGATGAGGTTCTTGCAGAGGTCATGTATCAGCATTATTTAAAGCAAAATAAAAATGACCCAGATGTCATTGCCAAAATTAAGAGCAATAAAGAGGTGCATATGGCAGAATTGCGAGACTATGCACGAATCTTGAAGGAAGCAATTGGCAGTAAGGATGATCTTAATTATTGTTCTGGATGGGACGATGAGGATGATGAGGAAAGCTTTCCAGCTGGCGGAAAAATGAGCGGCGGAATTTCGTATGGTGATAGCTTTACGAAAGAAGATGTTGAAGCAATTTTTCAGCCTTTAATGGCAAGCAATTTGAAGTATGATGACTATAAGAAGCTTTCAAGCATTCCAGACACCCGAAATATCATTTACCCGATTTTAGATGTTTTAAAGAAAGCATCTAATAAATTAGGGCAGGCTAATGTAACGATTGATGCGGTTGTCTTAAATGGTGGAATGTCAAAATTCTATATGGTGCAGGATCGATTAAAGGAATTCTTTGGATGTGATCCAATTGTTGCACTAGATCCAGATCAATCTGTGGCAAAAGGAGCTGCTATTTATCATTATCTTCTTCAAAGCCACGAGGAAATGAAGGATGATATGCGCATGGTTCCAGAAGAAACATCTGTTTATCCAGAAGAGCCACTTATTCATAAGATGGGAATCGAATGGGGAAATACCATTTTGAATGATGGATTGTATCTTGGAATCAAAAATGGAGCAGATTGTCTGATTATTCCGACAGGAGCAGTGTTGCCGTATACATCAAAGGTTATGACTGGATTTAAAATTGAGCCAGGGCAGAATCGAATTGCAGTTCCGATCAAGAGCCAGAACTTGGACGGTAGTTATCGAAAAATTGCAAGTGGAGAGATTGCCTTTCGAAAGAAATATTTGGATGGGGCATATGTTTCTTTCCAGGTTCAGATGAGCAACAGTAAGATTATCTCAAGGACAGCATGGACTAGTAAAGATCCGGATGGTCAGGAGAAAATTGAAGAGGGCACTGTAGAAATCCAGATCGACAATGCCGAACATTCATCTACAAAATGCAAGATGCAGGCGCCAAGTGGAAGCATACTTCGGGCAAAGGACGAAATTGACAGACTTCGTCAGCTTTGCGAGAAGATGGATAAGTGTGGACAGAAGTTAAAAGCAAATGAGGCAAAACGAGTAAAGGAAGCAGTGAAAAATATTATTTCGGCCTCCAACAAAGCTGATTTTGCAGAGCCAATATTGAAGGAACTGGGAGCCAGTCGCTCTGATGAGGAAAATCTTCGCTTGTACACGATTGCAAGAAAGATAGGTGTTGAGTGGAGCGAAAGCGAACGCAAGAAATTGGCAAAGATCTGCATGGAGCAGTTACGACCAGCTTTTTATGAAGCAACAATTTCGGGTACTCAAGTAAGTATAAATAATCAGGCGATCTATGCACTGAGTATTTGCGGAAGTGAGGCTGATACAAGTCGTTTATCAAAGCTTCATTCAGAAGCAAAGTATCATCAAGCTTGTATTTATACACATGCATGTACCTGTACAGCAATTGATTGGCTGTGGAGCGAGTTTAAGCAAGATGTCAAACTGGCTTGTCGAGGCAGAGAGAATAAGTTACAGTTTAGTTCTTATGCGATTGGACAAGTATTAAATCCCAATGCGCCAACTTTCAGTATCTCAAAAGCAGAGAAAGCACTTGAGTTGCTTTGCAAAGCAATGGAATCGGGTCATTTGACAGCAGAGACTTTGGTGTGCTGTGTACTTGCGACAGGATGGATTTGCGATCAGAGAGGATTTAGATCTGATATGAATGCGGAAAGAATCAATCAGGCACTAAGTACTATTCGAAATATCGAGATTACATATGCACTACCAATTGCAGAAAAATCTCGAAAGGCGCAGCAAATTGCAGAAAAGCTGATTTTAGGTGAAAACCTAGAAGAGGAAGAAGAACAGTATCTTCTTTCAAGGGTTGATCCAGAGTAGTACATTAGGTGATGCATTTGATTTCTCAAGTTTTTGCTTTGCTTAAGAGGATCAATACATAACATGAAATGAAAGCGCCTATGCTTGCATGGAAAGGATTCAGTGCAGGCACGGGTGCTGGAAAGAGTGAATAGAATGCAATACAAAAATCAACAAAATAGATAAAAAATATAATAAAAGATTGAAGTTACATGTCATATTTGCTAGAATGTGAGTAAAGAAAAACGGAAAGGGGTTTACATATGGATAGGATAAAGAATCTCCAACAGGTACGGGAGTTATTAGATGCAATAGCAGCTAAGATGTCATATCTAAAGGCTGATATTGAGACTGTAAATGATTGCATAGAAGATGAAAAGCTGATTCCAGATGAAATATCGAAGCGCGTTATTGAGAAACTGCAG
>CAUCWU010000452.1 GCA_958446555.1 uncultured Lachnospiraceae bacterium
TTAGTACCGATATCTCCGGTTCCAAGAATCAATGCTGTCTTTCCCATTAGCGCCTGCTCGCTTCCTGCATCCTGCCATAAGCGCTTTTTTTGTTGCTCCAGATAATGTGGAAAATTTCGATACATCATCAAAATACCGCCAAGCACATACTCCGAGATAATACCTCCAAATGCACCAGACATGCTACATAACAGCACATTTTTCGGAAAACCTGACACCTGCGTATATTTCTCCACACCTGCATTCGATGACTGCACAAATTGAAGTTTTGGTGCCGACAAAATCTCATCAATTGATGGATTTCCGATCACAATCTCTGCCTCTTTTAAAAAGGAGCAATATTTTTCTTCATCCTTTTTTCCGTCTATTGTATAATCCTGATAGAAAAGAAAGTCTGCATCCGGCGCTGCCTTTTTTAGCAGCTGTCTGTGAACTTCCCGAAATGGAACTGTTACTAGTATCTTCATGTTATCTATTTCCTCCTGTTGTCTCTACTTTCTCACATCCGACATCCAAGCGATATCCTCGCTGATGTTTTTGATTTCTTCCGGAAGCGCATAGGCGTAGGCCGCCTCTGGATACAGATATTCGTGCAATGAAATGACATTATCAGAAAGCTCTCTCGCGACCACAGCATCTTTTACTCCGTCCGTCAACTGATAGATCTGCCCGAGGTATTCGGAAACGAAACGCTTTTTTCAATGTCAAAATCACCTGCCTGAAAAGCCAAATTTCCTAGCTCTAACATAGAAAGATTCGTTGAAATGCTATCCATTCCAACGGAAACTGCTCGCACTACTGTTGTGGGCTTTGTCAAAATTAAGCTTTTGACCTTTTTTAGGCACTGTTCGATCACCATCCGCTGATTTCCAGTTCGACCGACATCGCCAAGACCTGCATAGCGCACACGACAAAATGCCACTGCCTGAGTGCCGGTTAAGTTGTAGGTACCGCTCCCATCAAGCTGCTCTGACCATATTCCAGTCTGTTTGTTTACCTCGGTCAAATAGCCATTCATATACCGAACCACCTCTGGATTTTCAATTGAAACCTCAATGCCACCAAGCGTATCCACTACCTCGGCTGCCGCCAGCCAATTTAACACAATATAATCCTGAATATTCAGATCCAGATTTCGATTTATCATGCTGATCATATCTGCAATATTCGTATAACAAAGCTGCGAATTGGCCTTATCGTAAAGTCGCCCTTCATGATAGCTCCCGGGATTCTCTAGCCTAAGAAGGGTATCTCGAAGAATTGATGCCAGACGAATTTTTCCTGTCTTCTCATTGATACTGACAATCATGATCACATCGGCATTCGCACCCCTGTCAATTCGCTTTTGATCTCTCGCATCCACGCCAACCAAAAGAATATTTCGGTAGTCACGAATCAATTCATCATAATCCACTACTTCATTTCCCGTGACTGTACCTGCTGCATCTGTCACATCGACCACATTTGTTCCATGGTCTGCAACAAACACCTCTTGAAGTGGATCACTCTCGGCTGACCTCGCATAACTTCCAATCACATATGCACCTGCCAAAAGCAGCACGATAAACGCTGCCTCCAGCCAAAACAACGATTCCCTGTGCTTTCTTTTTCTGCTTCCCATACACAATCTCTTTTCTTATGGGCCAGTTTCCAAAACTCTAGGTTTTGGTTTGCACCATTACTCCTACTATATGCATGAAAAGCAGATTTTATACTTTTATCTTTTTCAAACTAATAATACCTACGAATTGCTCCGTTACTGAAAACTCAGCAATTATAAGATTGTTCCCCCACCAACAACCACATCACCGTCATACAACACAACTGCCTGTCCCTTTGTGATGGCTCTTTGCGGCTCATCAAACACAACCCGAATGTGATCCTCGTCGATCTGTTCAACAGTCGCCGGTTGCTCAGCATGACGATAGCGAACCTTTGCTTTCACGCGCATTTTTCCTTCGATTTTAGGCACCGAAATCAGATTCAAATCATTTGCAATCAGTTCACTTGAAAACAAATCGGCCTCATCTGAAAGAATGACCTGATTCTTTTCCTTATCAATTCCGTAGACATACATTGGCTTTGCAAGGGCAAGTCCAAGCCCCTTTCTCTGTCCAACTGTATAGTGAATTATTCCCTTGTGACGACCAAGAACATTTCCCTTTAAGTCAACAAAGTCCCCTTCTGGATATTCCTTTCCTGTATACTTACGAATAAAATCTGTATAGCTACCAGAGGTGACAAAGCAGATATCCTGACTGTCATGCTTATGCGCATTGATTAAGCCCTGCTCCTCGGCGATCTCTCTTACCTTCGGCTTTGGAAGCTCTCCGAGTGGAAACTGCGTATGCATTAGCTGCTCTTGTGTCAAGCTATACAATACGTAGCTTTGATCCTTATTCGCATCTAAGCCCTTCTTTAGCAGATAGCGACCGGTTGCATCGTCGTATTCAACACGCGCATAATGTCCTGTCACAACTGTATCATAGCCCATTAACTTTGCTCTCTCATACAGCTCCTGAAACTTAATATAACGATTGCAGTCGATACATGGGTTTGGTGTACATCCATTCTCATACGCATCCACAAAGCGTTTCATAACATGTTCTTCAAACTGCCCTGTAAAATTGTAGAGGAAATGACGAATTCCTAGTGTATACGCTACACTTCTCGCATCGCTCACATCATCA
>CAUCWU010000453.1 GCA_958446555.1 uncultured Lachnospiraceae bacterium
CAATAGAGAAAGGAAAGAGATAAAATGAATACGGAATTAATGGAAGCATTAAATGTCCTTGAAAAAGAAAAGAATATCAGAAAGGAAGTTGTCTTCAAGGCAATTGAGGAGTCACTGGTTCAGGCTTGTAAGCATCATTTCGGAAAGAGCGATAACATTACCGTAAAGATGGATTACAATACTGGTGAGTACGAGATCAATATGGCAAAGGAAGTTGTAGAGAATGTCGAGGATCAGCAGACACAGATCAGCCTTCCAAATGCAAAGGTTCTTGACAAGAGGGCTGTCTATGGTTCCACCGTATATGTAAAGGTAAATTCTAAGGAGTTTGGCCGTATCGCAGCACAGAATGCAAAGGCAATCATTCTTCAGAAGCTTCGCGAGGAGGAAAACCGCGCTGTATATGAGCGTTACAAGCTGATGGAGAAGGATCTGGTAAGCGGTGTGATCTCCAGACATTTTGAGCGCAGAGGCGAGGATGGAAAGTCCACCACCACCAATGTCAGCGTAAACCTTGGAAAAGCAGAGGCAACTTTGATGGCAGGTGAGCAGATTAAGGGTGAGGAGTATCCGATCAATACCCGCATGAAGTTCTATGTTGTAGAAGTAAAGGATCTGCCGAAGGGACCAAAGATTCTTCTTTCCCGTTCTCGTCCGGAGCTGGTAAAGAGATTGTTCGAGGCAGAGGTTGCCGAGATCAAGGACGGTACAGTTGAGATTAAGGCAATCAGTAGAGAAGCTGGTTCTAGAACCAAGATGGCAGTATGTTCCCACGATGAGAATGTAGATGCTGTTGGTGCATGTGTCGGTGTGAACAGCTCCCGTGTAAATGCAGTTGTTGATGAACTCGGTGGTGAGAAGATCGATATCATCAACTGGGATGAGAATGCAGCACAGTTTATTGAGAATGCACTCAGCCCATCAAAGGTTATTTTCGTTGCAGTTGACGATGAGGAGCATTCAGCACTCGTTGTTGTTCCGGATAGCCAGTTGTCACTTGCAATCGGCAAGGCAGGACAGAATGCACGTCTGACTGCAAAATTAACTGGATATAAGATTGATATTAAGAGCGAGACTCAGGCAGAGGAAGAGGGTCTGTTCGATCAGATCGATTTTGGCTCAGCAGAGGAGGTACCGCAGCAGGTATCCGAGCAGGCAGAGGATCAGCCTGAGGAAACGACTGAGATGAACAATGAGGATCAGGAATAAGAGGTGATAGAGTGGCCGCTGTAAAGAAGATCCCTATGCGTCAGTGTGTAGGATGCGGGGAAAAGAAAGGCAAAAAAGAACTGATCCGTATCGTCTGCTCACCAGAGGGGACGATCGGATTTGATCTGACTGGCAAGAAAAACGGACGAGGCGCATATATATGCAGTAATGTGGCTTGTCTTGAGCAGGCCAGAAAGAAAAAAGCGCTGGAAAGAGCTTTGAAGATTGAGGTTTCGCAGCAAAGCTACGATGATCTGAAAAAGGAGTTGGAGCAGATTGAGAGATAAGGTAATATCCCTTCTGGGGCTGGCAGAGCGAGCAGGCAAGATTGCAAGCGGCGAGTTTGCAGCTGAGAAGGCAGTAAAGACAGGAAAAGCGTATCTGGTGATTGTCGCAGAGGATGCTTCTGACAACACAAGAAAGAAGTTTAGTGATATGTGCAAATATTATCAGGTACCTTTGGCATGTTACGCGCAGAAGGAACTGCTCGGCCACGGAATCGGCAAAGAGCTTCGCGCATCGCTAGCAGTTCTTGACAGCGGTTTTGCGAAGGCAATAGAGAAACAGTTGGACAACAAGTAAAGAAAAGGGTCGGTGATACATTTATGGCAAAACTGAACATCCATGATTTAGCCAAGGAATTAAAAAGAGAAGAAAGTGAAATTATTAGCTTATGCTCCAGCAAGGGTATGAGCGGTGTAACTAGAGCAACCATGCTTCAGGATACCATGGTAGAGGAAGTGAGAAAGGCATTCAAAAAGCCGGCAGACACCTCCGAAGTTACTGGATCTGATAAGGATGGCGCACCAAAGAAGAAGCTTCGTCTGCTTTTCCATCCGGAAAACAGCACAAAGCCAATCTCCAAGAAGAAGCGTCCGGACGGTCCGAAAAAGCCAGAGGGTGAAAAGTCAGAAAAGTCTGTAGAAAAGCAGGAAAAGCCAGTTGAGAGCGCAAAGCCTGCAGAGAAGGCACCAGAGATGGCAAAGACAGAGGCACCAAAGGAAGCTCCTGCAAAAGAGAATGCTCCAAGAGACAATGCAAAGAGCGATAGAAACGATAGATCTTCCAATAATGACAGAAGAGACAACTCTAGACGCGATGGAAATGGTCAGAGAGATGGTGGAAGACGCGACGCAAATGGTCAGGGCGGTCAGAGACGTGACGGAAATGGCCAGAGAGATGGTGGAAGACGTGATGGCGGAAACGGCCAGGGCGGCTACCAGAGACGCGACGGTGGAAACGGTCAGAGAGATGGTGGAAGACGTGATGGCGGAAACGGTCAGGGCGGTTACCAGAGACGCGACGGTGGAAACGGTCAGGGCGGCTACCAGAGACGTGACGGTGGAAACGGTCAGGGCTTCGGTCAGAGACGTGATGGAGGAAATGGTCAGGGCGGTTTTGGCGCAAGACGCGATGCTCAGCGCAATCCGTATTTGACATACATTTCGTAAGGCAGGCC
>CAUCWU010000454.1 GCA_958446555.1 uncultured Lachnospiraceae bacterium
TCTGAAAATACAGGTGGGGCGAGGGTAGAAATATTTTTCCTGAGTAGTCAGGAAATAGGCCATGGGGACGGTTCTTTTGGCCCGGCTATTGTCCCCAGTGG
Organism: uncultured Lachnospiraceae bacterium; assembly: GCA_958446555.1. Classification (GTDB taxonomy): domain Bacteria; phylum Bacillota; class Clostridia; order Lachnospirales; family Lachnospiraceae; genus Anthropogastromicrobium. The sequence goes on from CAUCWU010000454.1 coordinate 102, forward strand.
CTCAAAGGTAAGCGCCAAAATTTCTTGTACCTGTCTCCATGGCTCACGGCTGAAAAAATAAAAGAAACAACAGGGTCAGGAACCAGAAATATATTGTTAACCATAAAAATAAAATAGGTTGACAATTAAAACAAAAAAGAGTACAATCATCTTGAATTTGCCTGTAGGAGGAAAAAACAACATGGATATGCAGAAGCTGGCAGAGGAGATTATTGCAGGAAAGCGTCTGACAAGAGAGGATGATTTGTCCTTCTTTTTTGATTGTGATTTAGAGGAATTATGTAAGGGAGCCGATCAAATTCGTGCTCATTTTGTTGGAGATAAAGTGGATTTGTGTTCAATCATTAACGGAAGAAGTGGTCGCTGTCCGGAGGATTGCAAGTATTGTGCACAGTCGGCTCATCATCACACAGATTGTGAAGTATATGGCTTCTTGCCGGAGGAAACGATTGTAGAAGCCTGTAAGATGAATGAGAGAGAGGGTGTGGATCGTTTTTCAATCGTCACCGCAGGAAAGGCACTGACCGGAGAAGAGTTTGAGAAAGCCATTCACGCATATCAGACAATGAAAAAAGAGTGCAAGATTGATCTGTGCGCATCAATGGGATTTTTGACAAGAGAGCAGCTTCACAGACTCCACGAGGCAGGTGTGTCAAGCTATCATCATAATATTGAAACGTCAAAGCGCTATTTTCCGCAGATCTGTACGACTCATACCTATGATCAAAAGATTGCCACATTAAAGATGGTAAAGGAAGAGGGGATGTATGTATGTTCCGGTGGCATTATCGGTATGGGCGAGACCTGGGAGGATCGACTTGATATGGCAGTGAGCCTTTCTGCGTGCGGTGTCGATTCGATTCCGATCAATGCGCTGATGCCAATTAAGGGAACCCCATTGGAGCACTTGGAACGTATCTCAGAGCCAGATATTCTTAGAACAGTTGCAATGTTTCGCTATATCAATCCAAAGGCAGATATTCGTCTTGGTGCAGGCCGTGCTCTTCTTACCAATGATGGAGAGATTGCATTTCAGTCTGGTGTGTCAGCGACAATTACTGGAAATATGTTGACGACAGTTGCGTGTGCGACGATTCGAAGTGATAAGAAAATGCTCGAGGAAATTGGAAGAAATGTGACACCGGAGTATCAGAAGGTGAGCCAGTGAGTAAGTTCTACCGTTAATAACAACGTATCAGGTATTTGATAATCAAGAGAAACGCAGAAAAAATAAAAAGGCGAGAGAAAGAAAGGAAGCTATCATGAGAAGCAATTCTGTGAAAACAATGACAATGTGCGCAATTATGGCAGCACTAATGTGTATTTTGGGACCGATGTCCATTCCAATTGGAGCAGTTCCAATCTCCTTTACCAATTTGGTGATTTATCTGGCAGTCTATCTGCTTGGTGCGAAGATGGGCTGTATCAGCTATCTGATTTACATGCTTCTTGGTGCAGTCGGTCTTCCAGTATTTTCTGGTTATACAGGTGGTATTGCAAAGCTTGCAGGTCCGACAGGCGGCTATCTGGTTGGTTTTATTTTACTTGCATTGATCAGTGGAATCGTACTGGAAAAGACCAATCGAAATGTCATCTGGTCATTTGTAGGTATGGTAGCAGGAACAGCAGTTGCCTATCTGTTTGGAACTGTTTGGTTTGTCATTCAGGCACAGTGCACAGTCAGCTATGCAGTAAGCGTATGTGTATTCCCATTTATTCCGTTTGATTTAATTAAGATGGTGATTGCCATTGCACTTGGAAAGGTAGTGTTTGTGGCACTGAAAAAGAGTAGCTTGCTAGTTGCGTGAGAAGGCTAGCTGATATTTTACGAAAACTCCTCAACAGACTTGGTATTACAAGTATCTGTTTGAGGAGTTTTTGTCTTATAGTATCTGTTTGAGAGAAAAGATAGTAAATACTTGACAAATGATTGGGGTATTGGCAAAATGAAAATATGAAGTTGAAAAACATTAAAAAAGAGGAGCATAAAAAATCATGAAAAACAATTATCGAAAGACAATATATGCTTGTTTTATCGGCTATATTGTCCAGGCTGTTGTCAATAGCTTTGTTCCACTGCTATTTGTAACCTTTCGGAAAAGCTATGGCATTTTGCTGACATAGATTACACTATTAATCACAATCAATTTTGTGATTCAGCTTTTGATCGACATGCTATCGGCAGGCTTTATCGATAAGATTGGCTATCGAGCATCGGTATTGATTGCCCATATATGCGCAGCAGCAGGACTTGGCATGCTGACATTTTTGCCAGATCTTTGTCCGACACTTTTTATCGGAATCTTAATTTCTGTAATCGTCTATGCAGTTGGAGGCGGTTTGCTGGAGGTGTTGGTAAGCCCAATTGTGGAGGCATGCCCGACTGACAATAAGGAAAGTACGATGAGTTTGCTCCACTCGTTTTATTGCTGGGGATGCACTGGTGTAGTGTTAATTTCCACAATTTTCTTTCGTATTTGGGGAACGCAAAATTGGAAGGTGCTTGCTCTTTTATCCAGTTCTTCGCAGAAAACCTCGTCCGACATAGTCGGGCGGGGATGAAT
>CAUCWU010000455.1 GCA_958446555.1 uncultured Lachnospiraceae bacterium
AAGACAAGCTCTGCACCATATGCCTTCATTAACTGGCGGCGCTCAATTGACATCGTATCTGGCATGACGATAATCAAACGATACCCTCTGGCAGCTGCGACACTGGCAAGACCAATACCGGTATTTCCGGAGGTAGGCTCAATGATCACAGTGTCTGGCTTTAAAATGCCCTTCGCCTCAGCATCGTCAAGCATTGCCTTTGCAACACGATCCTTTACAGAGCCGGCTGGGTTAAAATACTCGAGCTTAGCAACGAGCTTTGCCTGCAGTCCAAATTCTTTTTCAATGTGGGTCAATTCCAGCAGAGGGGTCTTTCCGATCAGCTGGTCAGCAGATGTGTAAACCATTGCAATATCCTCCTTAAAATCACCTATTTTCGATTGCAACGTGGTAAAGCAATCAAGTTACGGGAATTATAGCACTAATAACCTACCTTGTCAATAGGTTTTAAGGATTTGCATTTTTGCTTACCAAATGATAAATAGCATGTCGAAAAAAGTAGTTTTGTTTCGCCTTGCACAACACCCTAGAAAGAAGTACAATATAGCTAATGAACAAATGTAAAAGAAAGGAAGTACGACGAAATGCAGGGAAAATTTGATCAGCAAATTGATGAGTGGATGGATGCTCACCGCGATGAAATGATTGAGGATATCAAGCGTTTGGCGCGCATTCCAAGTGTCTCTGATCTAACAGAAGAAGTAAAGCCGTTTGGAAAAGAGTGCAGACGCGCAATGGATGAGGCATTAAGCTTGGCGAGAGAGCATGGCTTTGTCACAGAAAACCATGAGTATTATGTTGGGTGTGTCAGTGAGAAAAAAGTAGATCCAAAGAATACAATCGGCTTTTGGAATCACTTGGATGTGGTTCCGGCAGGAGAGGGCTGGGAGCGTGACCCATATGAGCCATTTGAAAAAGAAGGTTATCTGATCGGAAGAGGTGTCGGTGACAACAAAGGACCGGCAGTTGGAATGATTTATCTAATGCAGTGTATGCGTGAACTGCAGATTCCGCTTCGCCACGATTTTTGTCTGTATCTTGGCACCAACGAGGAAAAGCAAATGGCCGACATGGAATATTTTGCCTCTCATTATGAAGCACCAGCAGTATCTGTCATTGCAGACAGTGGTTTCCCGGTATGCTATGGTGAGAAGGGCATTTTAGAAGGTACGTTCACGACGATTGAGAGCTTCAGCGATAAAATCAAGGAAGTATCCGGCGGACAGGTCAGCAACATGATTCCAGATCGCGCCTTTGTGGTCATTGACGGAACGAAGGAAGAGGCAAAGGAGTTTGAGGAGAAAGCACCAGAGGGCATCAGCGTTTCTTTTGAGGATGGAGAGATTCGCCTGACAGCAAAGGGAACGAGTCGTCACAGCGCATTCCCGGAGGGCAGCACCAATGCAATTTTTGCACTATCATCTTTTTTAAAGGAGGCAGTGACTGGGGAGCGTGACAGAAGAATCTTTGCTTTTTTGGCAGATGCCTGCAATGGCTATTATGGTGTGACGGAGGGAATTGCCTATGAGGATGGTGTTTCAGGAAAGACTACCTGTGCTGGAACCATTCTTCGCATGAAAAAAAGAAAGGCAGAGCTTACGATTAATATCCGCTATTCTATCACAGCAGATTCCGAGAAAATGCAGGCACAGCTGCAAAATTATGCAAGCAGCTTCTCTGCAAAATGGACGACCGATCAGGATTCAAAGCCAAATTATTTTCCAAAGGAACATCCGGCAGTAAAGGTTTTGACTGACTATTATAATGAAGCAACAGGACAAAAAACAGAAGCTTTCGTCATGGGCGGTGGCACCTATGCGAGAAAGCTTCCAAATGCATTTGCCTACGGAATCGGTGGTATGCCACTCACCAAAAAAGAGCAGGAGACAAAGAAAAGACTGTTTGCTCCAGGTCACGGCGGTGCACATGAGCCAGATGAAGCACTGTATTTGAGAACCTATTTTGATGCAATCAAGATTTTTGCAAAAGCGATGGTTCGTTTGGATGATTGTGAGCTGTGATAAAATGGAACTGAAATTGGAGTGATTCATAAGCAAAAAACGGGGTTAGGCACGGATAAACTTGGTTTTCGTGAACTGACCCTGTTTTTGAGAAAAAATAATCAGTAATAGCATTGACGCTTCTTACAAAATAAGGTAAACTTAACATAAGTTAGAATAGACTAACATACAGTAAAAGTAGGTTAACGATAGAGGGTTGAAACTTTGTTTTGAAAGGAGTGTTTTCATGAGTGTTGTTATTGTAGGCGGACACGACCGCATGGTAAGTCAGTATAAGAAAATCTGTAAGAATTTTAAATGTAAGGCAAAGGTGTTTACGCAGATGTCGGCAAATTTAAGTGGACAGATTGGAAGCCCTGATCTTTTGATTTTGTTCACCAACACGGTCTCCCATAAGATGGTTCACACAGCTGTAACCGAGGCAGAAAAGTGCAATGCAAATATTGTGCGCTGTCATACCAGCAGCCAGAATGCGCTGACCGAGATCTTACAGAGAGAAGTAGGTTGAGAGATGTACAATTTGTAAAAATTTGTAGTATCTTTGAAAGATGCGTTTGCGCTCGAAAACCGTCTTGTAATTTCTGCTTTGTGGTGTTAGGATAAATCTGATAATCACAGGAGGCAGAAAACAGAATGAAAA
>CAUCWU010000456.1 GCA_958446555.1 uncultured Lachnospiraceae bacterium
AAACGGAGTATATCTGTCCGATCACTATCCGGTTTGTGTCGTGATTGCGTGATGATACTGGAATTCCATAGAGCAAAAAAATACAAAATTTGGGAAAAAAGAGTTGCATTTTATTAAATTTTCTCCTATACTAGATGTGTTTTGTCAAGAACTCATGAAAAGTCATGAGCATTCTTGCGTTAGTTGGTAAATGGAATTTCAAAGTTTGGAAATTTAAAAGTTTGGAAGGAAAAAGAATGGGACAAAATGCATCAGGAATGTATGTAATTGACGATGAGTATATGATTGTCAGCTTTAATAAAGTAGCAAGCCAAATTTATCCACAGTTAAGAACAAATGAAAAATGTTATCGATGCCTTATGAATCAGGATGTTCCGTGTGCAATGTGTCCGGTCTATAATAAGATAGAGGGACCGAAAACATATATAGATCCGATTAGTGGTCTTTATGAGACGGTAGATGCAGTCGAACTGAATTTGCCGGATGGAAGGCAGGGGCATGCAATCGTATTTAGTGCAGTGGAAACGCAAGAGGCAGTCAATGCACCACTTCCGGAGAATGAGGAAGGGCTTAAGCTTGCAAGTATTATCAATGTACTCGGGAATGATTACAGCAGTATTTATTCTGTCAATCGACAGACACAGCAAATTCGCACCTATTTAGAGAGTAGTGCAGCAGATTCGATGACAAAGCTTGATGATACGAAGATCTACACAGATGCAATCTCTTCCTATGTAGAGGAGACTGTTTTGTTGCAGGATCAGGGAAAGCTTGAGTTTGCGATGGATTTTGAATCTCTCTGTGCACATTTAAAGAGGGTTCCACAGTTTATGGTACATTTTCGTAGTAAGAGAAGAGAGCGTGGAGAGATTCACTATACTTATTTAAAGTGCGCGAGAGTCGGAGATGCGGATTCATTTGAGACAATTGTAGTGGCATTTGCAAATGAGGATGCGGATGTAAGACGAAATCAGTTGCAATCAGTTGTCTCCCCAGGCAGCATGGCAGCAAAGAGAAGGATCTTAATTGTGGAGGATGATGAGATTAATCGTGAGATCTTATCAGAGCTTCTTCAGGATCAGTTTGATATTTTGTGTGCAGAGGATGGCGCAGTTGGTTTAAAGATGCTAGAAGAGCATTATTCGGAGCTATCAGTTGTATTACTCGATATGTTTATGCCAGTGTGCAATGGATTTCAGTTTTTAGAGCAGGTAAAGAAAAATCCACTTCTCGCATCGGTTCCGATCATTGTCATGACCGGAAGTGGAAGACAGGATGACGAGGCGAAATGTTTGGAGCTTGGCGCTTCTGACTTTGTGCCAAAGCCATACAATCAGCGTGTTGTAAAGGCAAGAATCAACAGTGTGATCAAATTAAAGGAGTCGGCAGCAGCATTAAATGCAATTGAGTATGACGACTTGACGGGGCTGTATACCAAGCCTGCATTCTATCATCATGCGAGCCTGTTAATGAAGTATCAACCAGACAAGTCCTATCTTGTGATTGTGGCAGATGTCAAAAACTTCAAGCTGATCAACAGTATTTACGGCACTCGTGTCGGAGACGACATTTTGCAGTATCTTGCAAAGTCAGTTCGAGAGATCTCAACAGATGGTTTGGCTGCTAGATACAGTGATGACCAATTTATCGCGATGACCTCTCTTCAGACCGATCAGCCAGAGAAGATTCTTGAGAAAATTGCAAAGCATGTGGCAGAGAATGCTCCGATCTCCAATCTTCTGGTAAAGTATGGAGTCTATAAAAATGTAGATAAAAGTCTTTCGATTACTGAAATCTGTGACCGAGCAATCACGGCGATGAAGAGCATTCAGCTGACCTATGAGAAGAATATTGCCTACTATGACGATAAGCTTGGCCAGCAGCATATTCAAGAAGTTATGATGGAAAGCCAGTTTGAAGAGGCACTGCGTCATGATGAGTTTGAGGTTTGGTTCCAGCCAAAATATAGTGTGCAGACGGAGACAATCTCAGGAGCAGAGGCTTTGATTCGTTGGCGTAAGCCAGACGGCAGTATGGTATCTCCTGGCGCATTTATTCCGTTGTTTGAGCGGGATGGACTGATCACCAAACTAGATGAATATGTATTCAAGAAGGTATGCCAGGTACAAAAGGAGAGGCTAGAGGCAGGAAAGCCATTTTTCCCGATCTCAATCAATCTTTCTCGTGCAAGTTTGCATCATGAAGGTTTAGTAGAAAATTATACCAACTTTGTCAAGGAATGTAATATTCCGATTGAGTGTGTACCAATCGAGTTAACAGAGTCGGTTGCCATGTACAGCATTCAAATCAAGGCATTGGTTGACAAATTGGTTGAGCGTGGTTTTAAGCTTCATATGGACGATTTCGGAACTGGATTCTCGTCGCTGACGAGTTTAAACGTGCTTCCGTTTGATGTGTTAAAGTTGGATAAGAGTTTGATTGACTATATTGGAAATGAGAGCGGTGATCAAATTATTCAGCATGTCATTGCATTGGCACATGGATTAAATATGAAGGTGGTAGCTGAGGGAGTCGAGCAAAAAGAACAGGTTGCATTCTTAAAGGAAATGAATTGCGATCAGATTCAGGGCTACTATTATTCTAGTCCGAAGCCGTATGCGGTATTTGATCAGATGACACTGGATGACCAAAATAA
>CAUCWU010000457.1 GCA_958446555.1 uncultured Lachnospiraceae bacterium
ACAACTAAAAATGGACAACTTTGATACGGCAACTGTTACAAATATGAAAAATCTGTTTTGCAACTGTAAATTGCTTAGAGAGCTTGACCTAAGCCGATTTAACACGGCCAATGTCGAAAATTTTGCTAGAATGTTTCGTGGTTGTGTAAGCTTAAAAAAGCTTGATATCAGTCGTTTTCAGACGCAAAAGGTCAGACATATGGAAAATATGTTTTATGGTTGTGGACAATTAAAACAGCTAGATATCCAAAATTTTGATTGTACAAATGCAGTGGATTTGTCGTATATGTTCTATGGATGTTGTAAGTTAGAAGCACTTGATTTGCTAGAATTTATCGAGAAAGTAGATCGTTTGAATACAAAGGCATTCAAAGAGAATATTGTTGCTGGTTGCAAGCAAATGGAAGAAAAGACAAGAAAGGGAGCAGCAGACAATGAAGAAAAATAATGATTTAGATTTATTCGGATCTGATTTTAAGTATAAACGTATTCTCCAGTTATACACAAAATTGCTAAAGGGTGAGATGATCAATAAGGCGAAAGAGGCAGAGGCTGCCAATGTCACTGTGCGCTCGATTCAGCGCGACCTAGATGATTTGCGGGCATTCTTCGACGAGCAAGCAGCGGCTGGGAAAGAATCCTATGATCTTGTTTACAGCCGAAAAGAGCACGGCTACTATTTGAAAGCAAAGGATGCGCCAACTTTTAGTAACAGTGAAATATTGGCAATCTGCAAGATTTTGCTCGAAAGTCGTGCTTTTCGAAAGGACGAGCTAGAACCAATGATTCAAAAGCTAATTGGAAGTGGTGTTCCCAAAGAAAAACAGCCGGCAATCAAAGAACTGATTTCAAATGAGCTATTTCATTATATTGAGCCACAGCATAAGCAGGCATTTGTCGAGAAATTGTGGAATCTAGGAATGGCAGTCAAAGAACATCGCGTGATGAAGATTTCGTACCAGAAGCAAAATGGTGTGGTAGTCGCGAGAAAGATTAAACCTGTCGGCATTATGTTTTCCGAGTTTTATTTCTATATGCCAGCCTACATTGCAGACATTGACAAAGAATCTCATTTTGCCAACAAGGACGATAGTTTTCCAACCATCTATCGAATCGACCGGATTCGCTCATTCAAGGTAACAAGTGAAGTTTTCGACATTCCATACCGCGACCGCTTTGAGGAAGGGGAGTTTCGAAAACGCATCCAGTTTATGTATGGTGGTCGTCTAAGGAGCATTCGTTTTGTCTATAAGGGAAGTAGCGTAGAGGCTGTCCTAGATCGACTCCCAACTGCTCAGATTATTGCAAAATGCCCGGAAGGCTATCTAATCAGGGCAGAGGTATTTGGCGATGGTATTGACATGTGGATTAGAAGCCAGGGGAATCTCGTTGAGGTGGTAAACTGAGCTTTTCAATATAAGATTTGGTTGACTAGAAGTTAATTTGTGGTACGATAGAACTATGAGCTAATTTCAGTTTTTTAGAAGGGAGCGGAATATGAAAAAGAAGACAAAGCTACTGATGCGAGTGGTGATTCTGCTGGAAATTGTGGCATTGGTTGCATCTATGTATTTGCATTTCAATGGTACGTTTTCAAAGCCAAGGATCATGACATCTGCAACACTTGAAAAAGCAATAGATGTATCCGATTTGTCAACAGCACAGTTCACCTATAACGGCATCGCAGAGATTTATAGGGCGTCAGGCTGTGGTGTGTCTCAAAATTGAAAAAATTCATAACCTATCGGGTAATCATCCAAAAATTGAAAATCTTAGAAATCTATCGGGACTCTACCCCCATTTTTTTCTTGTAGTTCTCCCCATTTTGTGCTACACTATTACTAGCAACTGACAAGATTCGCTACAAATGTTTATCAACTTTTAATAAAAAAAGACAACTTGCATGCACTACCTGCCGGGGAAAGGAACAAGAAAATGAAAGTAGTAACCTTTAATATCCGCTGTGACTACGGACAAGATGGCATCAATCAATTTTCCAATCGAAAAAACTTGATTCTCGAAAAAATAAAGAAGGAGCAGCCTGATATCATTGGCTTTCAGGAGGTATTGCCGCATGTTGCCGAGTGGTTGAAGGAAAATTTAACAGAATACTATACAATTGGTTGTGGAAGAAGCGCGACACTTGCCGGAGAGCAGATGAGCATTGCTTATAGAAAAGATAAGTTCAACTTAATTAGCATGGAGACTTGGTGGCTTTCACCGACACCTGAGATTCCAGGATCTCGCTACGAGGAACAAAGCAGTTGTCCACGAACAGCGACAGAAGTAGTCTTTGAGGAGATGGAGACGCACAAGGTATTTCGCATGATCAATACGCATCTTGATCATATCGGAGCGATTGCCAGACAAAAGGGACTTAGTCAAATTTTAAACCATATTCAAAATGAAACCTTCTGGAAATCAGTTCCTATCATTTTATGTGGTGATTTCAATGCCGAACCAGATTCGCCTGAGATGGAGGCGATTCGTCAGGATGAGACGCTTATCAATATCACAAAAGATATCGGCATCACATTTCATGGTTACTACCAAAATGACCCGTCAGATCCACCGTGCAGCATCGACTATATTGTTTTAAAGGGAGATTGGACGTGCAGCAGTGTGACAAAATGGACGGATGAGACAAACGGAG
>CAUCWU010000458.1 GCA_958446555.1 uncultured Lachnospiraceae bacterium
AATCGTATCAACGGCGATCGCAGTCTTACCAGTCTGACGGTCTCCAATGATTAACTCTCTTTGTCCTCTTCCAATCGGGATCATGGAATCAATTGCCTTGATTCCAGTCTGAAGAGGTTCCTTTACCGGCTGACGGTCACAGATACCTGGCGCATGACGCTCAATTGGGCGGTACTCATATGCACTAATCGGTCCCTTGCCATCAATTGGCTGTCCAAGTGCATCTACAACACGTCCAAGCAGTGCATCACCTACCGGCACTGACACTACCTTTCCGGTTCTCTTTACAGTCTGACCCTCGCTGATACCGTCATCTGTGCCCAAAAGCACGATAGATACGCGGTTTTCCTCAAGGTTCTGAGCCAGACCGTATGCACCGTTTTCAAACGCAAGCAGCTCACCTGCCATGCAGTTTGCCAGTCCGCTTGCGCGCACAATGCCGTCGCCGACTGTCAAAACGGTACCAATCTCACTTTGCTCCAACGCATTCGAATAGTATTTAATCTGGCTTCGAATAACCTTGGAGATTTCTTCTGGTTTCAGATTCATTCGTTCGTCCTCACTTCTGCACATGTTTCTTAACTGTCTCGTTAAGGTCGCTGTTCTTTACTGTTCAATCAGCTTATGCAGTCTCTCCAATCGGCTGCGGACGCTTCCGTCCAGCTGCCGTCCTTCTATCTCTACCTTCATGCCGCCCATTAAGCTTGGATCTGTCTTTGTCACTAGGACAATCTCCTTCTTCCAAACCTCCTCAAGCTTTGCCTTTAATGCCTTTTTCTGTGACTCGCTCAGTGCAACTGCGCTGACAACATGTGCCTCTGCAATGTTGTGATCCTTCTGGAAACGCGCCTTGTACTCGTCCACGCAGCCTGAAAACTCGCCCAAAAGCTCTTCTTCGCATAAAAGTTTCAAGAAATTTACAAGATAAGAATCTGCCTGATCGCCAAATGCCTTGTCAACCAGCCCCAATCTTATTTTTCTTGGAATAGAAGGCTCCTGCAGCAGTCTGATATAGTCCGGATTCTCAGCAAATAACCCCTTTACGATCAAAAGATCATTCAAAAGGGATTTGCTGTATCCGCTTTGCTCTCTGTTTTTTTCAACAGCTAACTCATACAGACTGTCTCCATATAGTTTTCCGGTTTTTGTCATGATGCCTCACCTACATCTGAAATAAACTCATCAATCAGTTTCTGATGATCTGCTTCCTTTACTTCCTTCTCGATTACCTTACCGGCAATGGATACGGCAATATCACCAATCTCAGATTTCATCTGCTGGAATGCAGCAGTGCGCTCCTGTGCGATATCGGCAGATGCTTTTTCCTTCAATGCAACTGCTTCTTTCTTTGCATCGGCAACAATTGCCTCACCCTTCTCGGATGCTGTCTTTGTCGCATCAGCGATGATCTGTCTTGCCTCATCCTTTGCATTGGAAATGCTTGCCTCGTACTGATCACGCATCGACTGAGCCTCTTCCTTCGCCTTTGTCGCATCGGCAATCTCGGAGTCAGCCATCTGCTTTCTCTCCTCCACTACCTTATTGATACGTTCAAAAAGGAATTTCTTCACCAGAAAAACAGTCAGAAACAAATTACAGATCTGTGCAACAAATGTCCACGGCACAATTCCTACCAGTTCCTGTACTTCCTTCATGTGTTAACCATGCCTTTCTTTTCTTCTATTTAACTTAGCTAATCCCAACGAATTGCTCCGTTGCTTTGCAACCCTGATTAGCCCAAGAAGTTCATAAACATACCCGGTGCAACGAAGATCAAAAGAAGACCGGTAACGAAACCATAAATACCAGTGGTCTCTGCAACTGCACAACCAAGGAGCATCGTACTTGTAACATCACCCTTGCACTCTGGCTGACGTCCAATTGCCTCAAGTGCCTTTGCTACTGCGTTACCTTCACCAATACCAGGTCCGATACCTGCGATCAGAGAACAACCTGCACCGATTGCGCAGCCTGCAAGAGCAATACCTTTAGCTAATACTGTAAAATCCATTCTTTTTTCCTCCTATTAGAAAGTTTTCTTCGAAAAAGTTTTTTTAACCGTTTTTCGATTGTTTTATTAGCCCTCTTCTGCGGCGTTTGCGATATACATAATCGTCAACATACAGAAAATGAATGCCTGCATGACGCCTGAGAACCAGTCAAAATATAAAGATGTAATTGCCGGAAGTCCAACCGACAAAAACGGAATTGATCCAAGCACACTTCCGACTGCGCCCGGAATCAGACCAAACAGCGCCTTTGTCGCAGTTGCGAGCGCTGCGTAAATCAGTCCATCGATAACGACACCTGACAAAATGTTTCCAAAATGACGGCATGCCATGCTGACAGGTGTTGCAAGCTCAGACAAAATATTAAACGGTGTCATAACCGGAATCGGCTGTGTAAAGCCCTTTAAGTATCCGCTAAGCTTGTTGGTTTGAATCTTCTTTGCCGTGATCATAACAAATACGACCACTGCCCATGCTGCCTCTGTCGACAGATCGGCTGTCGGGCTTCGAAGACCGAGAAGACTGATCAAATTGGAAAATACACTGGTGGTAAACAGTGCCGCGATAAACGGGATCATGTAATCAAACTTACGACCACCTGTGTTGCCGCGAACAAAATTGTTTGCCTTTTCTACCAGAAAC
>CAUCWU010000459.1 GCA_958446555.1 uncultured Lachnospiraceae bacterium
GCCTGATCGTATCTTCTATGTCCTGACTGAAACAGATTCATATCAAGCCACGGCTCATTGTGAAACCACAGAGAAGATGAAGTACGGCCAAACGGATGATATGCGACAATTCTCTCTGGATTATACGACTTCAAAATCTCACCTTCCAAGCAGAATACATCATAGTCAACATCACCGCGCACATCGCCTCCCAAGATCCAAATCAAATTTTTGCGATTCTGATAGCGTTTTCCTAAGAAATTCGCATAGGTACGCATTGTTTCCATATTTAATATATTTGCTTTAACAAGAGATCCCCAGGCAGGAAGCAGACCAATATAGAGTCCCATCTGCTCTGCCATATCCAATATCTGATCAACAAAATTCCAGTACTCTGATTTTGTCACATCTTTTCTTCCAGAAGCCAGAGAAGATTCTACATCTTGTGGAGACTGAATTAGTACCGTCTGAATCACATTGTAGCCTTTTTCCTTGCGGTTTCTCAGATATGTATAAATTTCGTCCTCATTTAATTTCAAAAGCATCAGCCAAGCTGTATCGCCCAGCCAGAAAAATGGCTTATCTCCCTCCATTAAATAGCGTCGGTTTTCGCTGATTGACAGCTTGCCAAAGCGATCGGATTTTGTTGTGATCGTTTCCATGATAAATTTAAATCCTCCTAAATATCAGTTAATGTTTTTTATATTGTGATATTTCCTACGCACTCATATATGCTAGGTTCAGTGTACCATGGATACTTTCTTTTGTCATTTGATTTTTCTTAGAAAAATATGTAATTTTCTAATCTTTCCACAATCAATTCATGTATTGCGGTAAATGAGATGGCAATTGCAAAACCAAAATCTGCTTGCTTTTTTCAAATTTTTCCATTATAATAATCGCAAAATCCAAAAACAAAGCCGGCTTTTAAAGCGTGAAATCATGAGGAAACAGCTTATCCTCACAGATTTCACGCTTATTTTTTTGCCGCAGGAGGTCAAATGAACAAACAAAATAAACTGGCAACTATGCCAATTCGCCCGTTACTATACACCATGGCAGTTCCTTTGATGCTGTCACTGCTACTGCTCTTCGAATTATTTCTATCTCCTTCGCATTTGCCGCTACGACAATCCTATGCGGTTACTTCGCCTCTGGACTTGGAAATGGTATCATCAATATGGTTAGCTCAGCGATTCGCCAATTTGTACTGCTAATTCCATGTCTCATTCTATTACTAAAAACAGTCGGTATTGGCTATGCCTGGTATGCATTCTGGATCGCAGAGATTATCACCTGCGTATATAGTTACTGCTCATCGCGCAAATTGCTGAAGAAGAGTTTACAGTGAGTCTCCTCATTTAATGGGGGTGGGACTTTACTTTTGATAGTTTGGTGCGTTTGGGTAGTCACACCATTGACACTAAACTATCCTTCTACCCTACGATACATTTTCCACACCAATGGCATCCATTACAACTGTATCTTCTTTTGCAAATTTTGCATCGCGGCTGTATTGGAACATCAGTCTCTCCAGACGGATACGACAAACCAGAACGCTTTGCCTGTACACTTTGGTATGCTTTCGGTATTCGATAAACTTTTTCATCTTTGACAAATACATTGCCTGTTCCGATAAAATCAAATCGAACATTTTCCTTTTCACACTGATCATGTAACGATCTCACCCACTCATATCGGCAGGGACGATTTCCGTCATAATTTTCTCCGTCACAAAGAACTTGTTCAAATTGCTTTGTTGCAAGATAAGATTCAACATGCACTTCAGACAAAATCGGTGCAATCATGAAAGCCTTGTGTTTTGCAGGAATATCAAGCAATATCGGCAGTCTTTCATCAGCTCTTTTTTGATTTTCTGTCGTGACACAAAGTGTTACATTCTCCCAACCATCATTCCAATCGAATGGAAGACACTGCGAGATTCGTTCGGCTCTTTTGGTCTGAATCCAAAAAGAAACATCCGAACGAATCCGAATCATATCCCATATTTCATCACGCCAGACATCTGCCTCTTCCAGAAAAAAATCAGATGTCATGCACACATGCAGCATTGTTCCAGACGGTATTTTGTAGATTCCCTGACGTGTTTTTTTGAGTGGAAGATTAAAATTCGTTTTTGTTTTATATATCAAACTTCCATCTTGATCCCTCTGCGCATCTAAGTAATACATATAGCAATGATCACAGCCTTCGCTGTATTTGTTACATCCATGCCACGGATTCCAAATATTCATTTTCATAATTCCGCTCTTGTTCCCTCTGGCAATGCTTCAATATCTTCGATCGTTTCCAATGCTTTTTCATCGCAAGACGCATTGATCTTATCAAACAGCTTTGCGCATGCCAGTGTATCCTTCCACGGCACAACATCACTTTCCAACTTTCCAGATTGAATACAACGAATTGCATCCTGAATCTCATAGACAAAACCATTTTTCGTTTCTTGATCTACAAAATGCTCTTTTAATTCCCCGTCATTTCCATACAAATATGCCTCTGATGCATAGTGAGGATGGGGAAGAACGATTTTTCCAAATCGGCCATAAATTACCATCTGCTCCTCTAACTGTGCAACAAAGCTCGTCAAAAGATCAGCAAGCGTATCGTCAAAGCAAATTGAAACATGATTTGTGACATCAAC
>CAUCWU010000460.1 GCA_958446555.1 uncultured Lachnospiraceae bacterium
ACAACTTTGTATTTTGGACAACAGATATGAGAATGGTGGTTGTGGATAGCTTTGTCTGTAATCAGCCGTATGATATGGCATCCTGTCTTGCGATGTTTACGAATATCTCGGCAACAATTATCTTTATTGCCCGAGTTGAGATGTATTTTCATGAGAAATATAAGCTGTATTCGGAAGCAGTCATTGGAGGACGAGGAGCCGATATTCAGAATGCAAAAAAAAGAATGTTTCGTCAGTTGGCAAGTGAGCTGATGACACTGGCAAGAATTCAATTTATTATATCTGTAGTGATTTATTTAATCTGCATTGTTGTTTTGCCGACAATTGGAATTTCAGGAATGACAATGAAGATTTATCCGTCACTTGCAGTGGGCTATTTTATTTTGTTTTTGATGTATTCTGCAATTATTTTTCTTTATTATTTTAATGATTTAAAGGGGGCAGTCTTGACAGCAGTTGTCTTTTGCTCTATTACATTTGTAGGCAGTATCATTTCAACCCATCTCTCACCCATCTGGTATGGCATGGGTGTGGTGGCAGGCTCATTTGCAGGTTGGACAATGGCCTATGCGAGACTGCGATGGATTGAGAAAAATATGGATACTCATATTTTTTGCAGTGGTTCCTTGATTCCGAGAGGAAAGGGACTAAAGCCGTCGGCAAAGGCGTATGACCGAAAGCAAATGATACAGGAATCAACAACGAATGCCAACAACCTATGATGAAAAGTATAAGTTGGAAATACAGAATTTATCAATGAAAAAGCAGGGAGAGGAGACTTACAATGAGCATAGCAGCAATCGTACGAATTGGAATAAGCGCAACAGGTTTTTTAATTATGGGACTTACATTCTACTTACATGCAGTGAAAAAGCTTACTGTAAATTTGGCAGTGGCATGGGAAGGAATCGGAATTGGACTAGTCCTAGTCGGAGCCATACCTGTTTTGTCTTCATGGTGTTATCTGATTGGTGAAGGTACAGTAGTAGCGATGTTTCTGGTCGGAGCAGTTGCCGTGTGGAGTGGTTATGAATTAAGTGTTCAAATTTCATCACTGTCTTTGAAGACACAGGAGCTTGCAATGCAGGTGTCTTTACTAAATCAGGAGAATGAACGAATGTTAAAGGCACTTTCCGAGCTTACTGGAAAAGATGTGCGAGATATCTAAACGGTGGTATGCATATGAAAAAGAAAAAAGTATTATTTGTAATCAATACACTGGGAAGAGCTGGGGCAGAGGTGGCTCTACTATCGCTATTTTCTGCTCTTGATTCGAACAAGTATGACATATCCTTATATGTAATTATGGCTCAAGGTGAGATGGCAGATGCACTTCCATCATATGTACACTTGAGAAATCCCTATTTTAGCACCGAGTCGGTCTTGACAGAAGATGGTCGAAAGGATATGATGCGTACGGTGATACGAAAAATGATAAAAAACGGTCACTGGTTTCAGAAAGTATCCTATATGCTTCAGGTTTGGAAACAGATGAAGCAGACGGGGACTATGCTTCCAGATAAGATTTTGTGGCGAGTGATGTCCGATGGAAGTGAGAACTTTGAAAAAGAGTTTGATTTGGCAGTTGCCTATCTGGAGGGGGCGTCTACCTATTATGTGGCAGACCATGTGAAGGCAAAGAAAAAGGTTGCATTTGTACATATTGATTATGAAAGTTCTGGTTATACGCCATTTATGGATAAAGACTGTTATGAGAAGATGGATCGCATCTTTGCTGTATCTGATGAGGTAAAGGCACATTTTTTAAAATGCTATCCACAGTATCAAAATAAGGTGGGGGTATTTCATAACATTATTGACCATATCCAAATCAAAAAAATGGCAAATGAGGCAGGCGGATTTACCGATCAATACGAAGGAATTCGCATTCTTACAGTGGGACGTTTAACCTACCAGAAAGCATATGACATTGCGATTGATGCAATGAAGCTAGTCAAGCAGTCGGTCTGCAAAGCGAGATGGTATGTACTCGGTGAAGGAAACGAGCGCGAAAAACTGGAGAAAAAGATCAAAGAGCTTGGACTCGAAGAGGACTTTTTATTGCTTGGTGCAGTCGAAAATCCATATCCGTACTATGCTCAGGCTGATCTTTATGTGCATGCGACTCGCTTTGAGGGAAAGAGTATTGCAATTCAAGAGGCACAGGTTTTGGGATGTCCAGTGATTGCATCTGATTGCAATGGCAACCAGGAACAGATTGAAAGTGGCGTAGATGGCATTTTATGTAAGTTATCACCAGAGGATATCGCAAAGAGTATAGAAGAACTTATTGCGGATCCGAAGAAGCGTCAGATATATGAAAAATGCGCCCAAGAACGAAATAAAGAAAACAAGGAAGAAATCAATCAGTTGCTGACTATGATGAGATAAGGAGATGGACAACATGAGGGAAAAAGAAGTGCTGGTAATTATTCCTGCTTATAATGAGGCAGCTAATATTGGAAAAGTATTAGATCAGCTGGAAAAACCGGAAATATCCGAGATTGCAGATATTCTTGTTATGAATGATGCGTCAGTAGACAATACGAACTGGCTTGTAAAGGCAAGAGGACATGCTGTCATTACTCATGTGTTTAATCTTGGATATGGAAGCGGAATTCAGCTAGGCTACA
>CAUCWU010000461.1 GCA_958446555.1 uncultured Lachnospiraceae bacterium
GGAACGGATGAAGATCTAATTTATAAGGATATGGAAGAGGCAGCTGAGCGAAAACAGCTTTCCAATGCGCTTTCAAAGCTCCCAGTCAGGGAGCGTCGTATTGTGGAGCTTCGCTATGGCATCAATACCGAGGATGAGAAGGAGATGACACAAAAAGAAGTGGCAGATCTGATGGGCATTTCACAGTCGTATATCTCTCGTCTGGAGAAAAAAATTATGAGTCGGCTTCGAAAGGATATGGTTCGATACGGGTGAGGGGTTGTAAGATAGTAGTTTGGCTTAGCAATCTTTGAGTAAGAAAGCTTTAAACAATAGTTTCGTAAAACTTTACAAAAACTTAAGGAACCACTTCTTGTAAATTTAAGAAAACAGGAATATACTATTGAAAACGGAAAGTTACTATATAAGTTACTATTCAGAAAGGAAAACAGCAATAGCTGTAAGTGTGTATGGAACGCATAAAGGATTATTTACAGAATTTTATGAGAGGAAGATATGGCATTGATCAAATGTCGCAGATGCTGTTTATTATAGCGCTTGTCTGCATTGTACTTGCCATGCTTTCAGGAAATGTTTTGCTTGAATTTCTTGGAATTGCCGTCTTTATCTATGCCGATTATCGGGCTCTTTCTAGAAATATTTCTGCAAGAAGAGCAGAGAATGCGCGTTATGAGCAGATGGTAAGAGACCTCAAGGAAAAGATTCATCCATCAGGTGCTGATAAGACCCATCGCGTATTTATCTGTCCGAATAAGTCTTGTGGACAGAAGATTCGTGTTCCAAAGGGAAAAGGCAAAATTGAGATCACCTGCCCAAAGTGTGGAGAAAAGTTTGTAAAGAGAACTTAACTTACTACATAGGAAAGTAAGGGTGTACAAATATGTTTGGATATGTTACAATTAACCGCGGTGAACTGAAGGTTCGCGAGCTAGAGACCTATGAATCGTATTACTGTGGTCTGTGCAGAATATTAAAGGATCGCTATGGACTGGCCGGTTGCACAATGCTCAATTATGATATGACGTTTTTGGGTATGTTATTGTCGAGCCTCTATGAGGAGAAAGAGACATCGGCAAAGCGTGTGTGCCGACCAGGCTTAAAAAAGCATTCGAAAAAAAAGCCGATTCCAAAACCAGCAATTGTCACAGAGTCACTTGGCTATGCGGCAGATATGAATTATATGCTTGCGTACCATAATCATATGGACAATTGGTTGGATGATCACAGTTTTGCTTCATTAAATATGGTTCACCTGATGCAGAAAAATTATCGAAAGCTGGCCAAAAAATATCCGCGCCAGCACAAAGCGATCGCTTCTTATATACAAAAGCTTCATCTGTGTGAGGCGGCAAATGACTCAAATATAGAGGCAGCAGCCAATCTCACAGGCGAGGCGATGGCAGAACTCTATGCAGCAAAGGACGATTACTGGCAAGATACACTTCGTCAGATGGGCTATTACATGGGTAAATTTATTTACTTGATGGATGCCTATGATGATGTGGAGAAGGATAGCAAGGAAGGCAATTACAATCCATTAAAAGAGTTGTACAAGCAGGAAGGCTTTGAGGAAAAGATCCGTCAGTATTTGGAGCTGATCATGAGCTGTTGCTGTCGGGCATTTGAGGTGCTTCCGATTATTGACAATGCAGAGATTATGCGAAATATTTTGTATGCAGGTGTATGGGTGACATACACGCGTGTGACGCAGGAGCGAAGAAAGCCGGAAATTTCCGGTGAGGGAGAGAATAAAGCTGCAGATGCAGCAGAATGAGTGTGTTTATGGATCCATATCAGATTTTAGGAGTGTCCCGCGATGCGTCGGACGATGAGATAAAAAAGGCTTACCGGAATTTGAGCCGAAAGTACCATCCGGATGCGAATATCAACAATCCCAACAAGGCACAGGCTGAGGAGATGTTTAAAAAGGTACAGGCGGCATACGATCAGATCATGAAGGAGCGCCAGTATGGTGGCCATGGAAATGCAGGTGGCCAGTATGGACCAGGAAGTTCCCACTATGGTGGCTATTCAGGCGGCTATGGAAATTCTTCTTATGGAGGTGGCTCGTATCGAAATGGCTCCGAGTATGGAGATTTCGGTGGCTTTGGTGGTTTCGGTGGCTTCAGTGGTTTTAACGGTGGTGCATCAAGTCAGGAGGAAGAGCCGAGAATGCAGGCGGCCAGAAATTTTATCAATTCTGGTCATTATAAGGAAGCTTGTAATGTATTAGACTCCATTCCGGATCGCAATGCAAAATGGTATTATTACAGTGCAATTGCAAATTCCGGTATCGGCAATCAGATCAATGCACTAGAATATGCAAAGAAAGCAGCAGCGATGGAGCCAGGTAATGCCGAGTATCGTCAGCTTGTGAATCGCCTAGAGAGCAACGGAAGATGGTATGCCGACAGAGGCAGCCAGTATGGCTTCGGCGGTGACAGCAGATCAAATTGTTTATCTGATCTTTGCTGTTGCATGTGCGCATCGGGAATGTGCGGTGGCGGATTGCCGTGTTTTTTCTGTATCTAATTGCTAAGCCTTCTAGCAACAGAGCAGTTCATCCGTTTAAAATGAATAGACTGTCCCTGCCAGATTTTGGCAGGAGCAGTCTTTTTTGCTTTCTTACA
>CAUCWU010000462.1 GCA_958446555.1 uncultured Lachnospiraceae bacterium
AGCTGCAGACGAAGCGGAAGCTTCTCTAGCCCTTCTGTGTGAAGTGTAATCTCAAGACCATCTTCATGCTCATGAACTGTTACCTTTGTTGTCAGTGTGCGTGGAATTTTTAAGGATCTCTTTTTCTGATAATGCACCATTCCATACGCCGCCCTGCAGAATCATCTGACCAAGTTGCGATCACCTCAGGATACAGTGAGAATCCAAAGCCGCCTACGCTGATTCCTTTTTTCTTTTACGATGCTGACAACATATAGGTAGCAATTGAATTATAGCGAAATACCTCTCTCGGCATCTCATGAAACGGAACGCGCAAAAATGCAGACATCACATACCTGCTCCGCAATTTTACGAATTTTTCCAAGAAGAGCAAAATCCTGCATATCTGCTGACTCTGCAAGAAATTCATTACTGATCTTTCCTGCTTCCTCTCCAAAAATTTTTGCAATCCATGTGCAGGCAAGCGCATAACGTCCATATAAATAATTCATATGAAATCCATCTCTGCAAAGCGATATTCCGCCTTCACGCACATTAAATTCCTTTTCCTTTCGCAGCGTCTGGATCACATCACCGCACGGAATTAAATCCAGTCCATACTTCTGCGCTTCTTTATAATAATTTGCTCTCAGTTTCTGATACATCTCATCCTGATCTCTATGATATCGTGCAAAGCAGTCATGCTTGCTGTCAATCTCATATGCCCAAGTTTCTTGCAGCATAAACTTCGCCCACGGTGCTTCCTTTCTGATATACTCTGCTATCCATCCCAGAAATGGTTCATATGTGTCAAGCCAGCCACTGTCATGACTAGACTGCTGTGTGACAATATAATCCCATTTTTCTTCTGCGAGTGCATCCTGAATGGACACCTTGTTTCCCGTGGCTCTTCCGTTTAACTGATATTCATAGTCCTTCGCCTCATTTTCAATATTTCTCCAATGACGTTCCAGACTGCAGCCTCCGATATACAAATTAACTACTTTTGTATTGATCCCTCTTGTCAATGCCAGATCATGTAAAAAATGAGTTGCATCCTCTCCAAAACTATTTCCAATTACAAGAATTTTATAAATCTTCATAACTCTCCTTTCCACCGGGACAGGTGTCGTGGCTTTTTATCTGTCCCCACTGGTTCACAAAACGCTATATTACTAATTTTGATTATACACAGCAAGACATATGTTTGCAAGAACAATAATATTTGGATAAAAAATTTGCCATTCACCAAAGCAAAAGAGGGCACGCGCCTTTTGGCGCATGCCCTCTCACTATCTACACTATCTAATATTTTTTATCCTTCAATTGCGATATGCTTCTTCTCTTCTACTGCTGGCTTTGCTTCCTTCTTTGCAACAGTTACCGTCAGCATACCATGCTCAAAGTGAGCCTTGATATCATCTTCGGTTGTATCCTTGCCAACATAATAGCTTCTCTGGCAGGAGCCTGCATAACGCTCTCTTCTTAAATACTTGCCACTCTTCTTATCTTTCTCGTCCTCGTCAAGACCCTTCTCGGCGCTGACTACCAGATAACCATCCCTAAGCTCAACCTGTACTTCATCTTTCTTGAAGCCTGGAAGATCAATCTCAACTTCATACTTATCATCAAATTCCTTGATATCGGTCTTCATCAGGTTTGCTGCATGATGTCCGTACAGCTTACGTTCTGCGTTTCTCTCTTCTCTATCATCTATAAATGGAAATTCAAAGAAATCATCAAAGAAATTGTTGCTAAAAATGCTCGGTACTAACATAATCAAAATCTCCTTTCAAATCACTCATCATTATTTTTCCAGTTTATTTTTTATCCGCAGCTTTGCTGTTTTTAAACTCCAGATTGGAATCGTTTATGGAACCTGGAACTTTTTTTGTTCCTTTTGTTCTCTCTGTACCCCTCTCTTTTGTTCTAGCTGTACTATAGCACGTATTATTAGCATTGTCAAGAGGTGAGTGCTAATTTTTTGTGAAGATTTTGTGAACTAAGCCACAGGGACAATAAAAAAGCCACTTTACCTGTCCCCAATTGCTTTTGTGATTGTTCTTTTTAATAGCGGAATATCAATCGGCTTTCCAATATGTTCATCCATCCCAGCATCCAGACATGCTTTCCGATCTTCCTCAAAAGCGTTTGCCGTCATGGCGATAATTGGAATCTTTTTAGCATCTTCACGTTCCAACATACGAATTGCTTTTGTTGCTTCCAGACCATCCATGACCGGCATCATCACATCCATAATGATGACATCGTACTCACTCAACTTGGAATTCTGAAATATTTCAAGTGCTTCTTTTCCGTTTTTTGCTTCTGTAATATTCAGATGCTCCTCTTCCAGGATTGCATGGGCAATCTCCATATTGATGGCATTATCTTCAACAAGAAGCACTCGTTTTCCTGACAGTTCCATGCTCTGTGAGCAGCTGTCATTCTGTGAATCATTATTTTCAACCAAATGATCTATCTTAAATGGAACTGTAACCGTAAATGTGCTTCCTACATTTTCTTTGCTTTCCAGTTCTATCATTCCACCCATCAGTTCAATAATATCTTTGACAATCGAAAGTCCCAGACCAGAGCCACTGAATGTTGTAGTTGACTGTTTGCCTTCCTGCGCAAAAACATCAAACG
>CAUCWU010000463.1 GCA_958446555.1 uncultured Lachnospiraceae bacterium
GATGAGCCAACCAACCATCTAGATACGAAAATGGCAGATTGGTTGGAGGATTATCTGAAGCGTTATCGCGGTGCGATGATTATGGTAACGCATGATCGATATTTCTTGGATCAGGTGACCAACCGAATTACTGAGCTTGATCATGGAAGCTTATACTCCTATGAGGCGAATTATTCAGGTTATCTGGAAAAGAAGGCAGAGAGAGAACAAAATGAAGATTCTGCGGCGGCTAAAAGGAAGAATCTGTTGCGCACTGAGCTAGAATGGCTTCATCGTGGAGCACGTGCACGTTCAACCAAGCAAAAGGCACATATTCAGCGGATCGAAAATCTACAGGAACAGCGTGGACCGGTAAGAGATCGCACCGTGCAGCTAGACAGTGTCGCAAGTCGCCTAGGAAAGACAACCTTGGAAGTTGAAAATTTAACAGGTGGGTATCCTGGACATGAGTGTTTTCATGATTTTTCCTATATCTTTTTAAAAGGAGATCGAATCGGCATTGTCGGACCAAACGGGTGTGGAAAAACGACACTGATGAAGATTTTAGCAGGAACTGAGTTGCCTCTTTCTGGAACGCGAACAGCTGGAATTACCCTAAAGATTGGCTACTATACACAGGAGATTGCGTCAGATCCGTCGGCAGGTGTTGCCTATATGGATCCAGAAAAGCGTGTGCTTGACTATATTCGAGATACAGCAGAGTATGTCCGTACACCAGAGGGAAGTGTTTCTGCGTCGGTTATGTTGGATCGCTTTTTATTTCCACCTGCTGTTCAGCAGCAATTAATTAAAAGCCTTTCTGGAGGTGAAAAAAAACGTTTATATCTACTTCGCGTTTTGATGGAAGAACCGAATCTGTTGCTTCTTGATGAGCCGGCCAATGATCTAGATATTCGTACAATGGAGGTTTTGGAGGATTATCTCGACAGATTTGAGGGAATTGTTGTGACGGTATCTCATGATCGCTATTTTCTGGATCGTTGCGTTCAGCGTATCTTTGCATTTGAAGAAGATCATACACTTCGCCAGTATGAAGGCGGTTACAGTGACTATGCAGCTGTCAGACGGGCAGAGGACGAGGAAAAGCAAAAGGCACAGCGTGAGGTCGAAAAGAAAAAACAAAAGGTAGAGGAGCCGACAAGTCAAAAGCCTGCCAGAGAAAAGAAGCTTCGTTTTAGTTATCTTGAGCAGAGGGAGTATGAGACGATTGAAGCAGACATCCAGAAGTTAGAAGAGACATTAGAGCAACTAGAAAAGGATATCAGCGCTGCGGCAACTGATTTTGTACGACTTCGTGAACTGACAGAGAAGAAGGAAGAAAACGAGGCACTTTTGGAACAGAAAATGGATCGATGGGTTTACTTGATGGATTTAGCTGAACGCATTGAGGCACAGAAGAATGGTTAAGTGATATCGAGCTAGAAACTTTGAAATGTATCATGTTTTGTATAGATTATAAAAAATCAATTGGAAAGGATTGGCGGTACAATGAGTGCAAAGAGTATATTGATTAAAGATACAACAAAAGAGGAACGTATTGCTCTGATAAAGGAGTGGATTCCATATGACGATGGTTGTTCGGACGATGGTGGAATTGATCTGTGGGATATGTATGATGCATATATTAAGGGAGAAAAAGAAATTGCGCAGATTAATATGGAGTTTCATACAGATTTTTACGCAGAACAGGATACCAAAGAAGCACCTGGGTGCGGAAAAGGATATGCAAGAAGATAAAAACTAATAAGAGACAACTACGCAAAGCATAGTAGATTAATGATTTGAGGTTTAACCTTATAGAAGGGAGTTCCAAATGGAAAACATTTTTCATCGAATCAGTGTAAGAAACTATCAGGACAGACAGGTAGAAAAAGAAAAGATTGTTCAGATTTTGCGCGCAGGTATGCAAGCTCCAAGCGCATGTAATCAACAGCCATGGGAATTTTATGTGGTGACCGACAAGGAGAAGATAAAGGAACTTTCCAAGTCAACACGTTATTCTAGCTGTGCAGCTGGTGCACCGGTTGTCATTGTTCCAGTTTACCGTAAAAATGGCTTGGTTGTTCCAGAGATGGCTCAAATTGATCTGTCAATTGCGCTAGAAAATATTTGGTTGGAAACTGATACAGTAGGTCTTGGTGGTGTGTGGATTGGAATTGCTCCGTTTCAAGATCGTATGGATGCGGTAAAGCAAATGCTCCAGTTGCCAGAGGATGTGGAGGTATTTGCTCTATTTGCACTTGGTTATCCGGCAGAAACCAGACCTCAGCAGGATCGTTTCGATGAAATCAGAATTCACTTTATCTGATAAAGCCTGTGTGGAAGGCACAGAGTGCATTTTAATAGGAAACGGTCGCCCTAATTTTATTTTGCTGCAACCGATTGATACGAACCAGAATGGCATGGATGAGCTGGTGGCAGAGGTTAATTTGATTAAACAACAAGTAACAACTTCATTTTTATTGATTGGGATCGTAGTAAGAAATTGGAATGATGATCTTTCGCCATGGAAATCAGAACCTGTATTTAGAAGAGAGCCTTTCGGAGGATGTGCAGATCAGTTTTTAGAAAAGATGGAGTTGAAGCTTTCAAAGCTATTGAAAACTTACAATATTGCTGAATCA
>CAUCWU010000464.1 GCA_958446555.1 uncultured Lachnospiraceae bacterium
CTGTATTGATCGCATCAAGTGTGATATACAAAGTATCGATTGGATCCACATTATCTGAAACTGTCGTAACAAACGCATTTCGAATGGTTCGTCCGGTGATGTAGCTTCCTGGGATCTGCGGTTCTGCCTTCAAATCGTCCATCAGGCTAAGAACAACTTCCTTAAACTCATCCTTTAATCCACCGTCACGAATTGCCGCTATATTGGCTACCGGATACTCAGCTGCCTCACCGTCTGCTGCCTTTAGCTCGATGGAATAATTGGACTGCGTCTGTGCACTGGTCCACCACTTTAGGAAATCCCATGCCTCATTTAACATTCCATCCTTTTCCACTGTCGATGACACAATAAAAGAAGTTCCAATCATTGCTGCTGCCGTGTGATCAATACTTCCGTCAGCCTTTTTGGTTCCAGGAACCTTTGCAATCGACCATTTTCCAGAAATCTCTGGTGCTGAAATACTTAATGTATTAATATAGGTATAATCACCCACCATTAGTGGAATCTCACCAGTGCGGAAACGTGTCGTTAAATTGACGGAATACTCAAGTCCCTGATTGGTATAGTATTCTGTCCAATTTTTAAAGACCATCATCAACTCAGTCTGATCTAGATTTGTCGCTGTATTGTCATCATTGTACAATTCATATCCATTCTGATACAGCATCGACAAGAATATTGGGTTGACTGGCATTGTCGTAGAACTGCTAGAACCGCCCAATGTCAAGTATTCGTTACTTGCCAAATAAACACTCATATTGTCTGCTTCCAGATATGGAATCATTGAAGTCAGATCCTCCCATGTTTCTGGAACACTCAGTCCTGCTGACTCCAAAATATCGGTTCTATAAATCAATACTGGGAATGACAACTGATCTGGAAGACCATATACGCCACCTTCATATGAGAGGAAGGATCTCACACCCTCTGGGAAGTTTGAAAATACTTCTTCAAAATCCTCAAACTGTGTCAAATCATAGGCTGCATTGCGATACGCAAAGTTCGTCGGCATACTATAGCTTGCCTGAATTGCCACGTCAGGTCCATTTCCTGCAACTGTTGCCGGAAGAAGTGTATCTGCCTGAACCATACTCAGATTGACATCATACTCTGAATCAGCATATGCTGCATTGATCAGCTTTTGGATGATATCATACTCGGTTCTGGTATCAACCGTTACCCAAACATCTAGCTGCTTTCTGTCTGTCTCGTTCTCTGTCATATGAACCTTAAAATCATTTGTAAAGGAACCAATGAACGAATTCCAGGTGTGAGCAAAATTCTCAAAGAAGTTGCCATTTGCCTTTGGAAGCTTATAACCTTCACCACAGACTGCCAAATAATCCAATTCAAGTGGAAGATTATTGATTCCTGTCACCCAATCAGCAAGAGCAGATAGTGAATCGCTGAAATTTGAAAGATATTTTGCAACGTCATTTGGCTGTTTGATCAGCTTAATCATTACATCCATCATGTCGTTTAATGCCGATGTTTTATTGGCAGAGCCATACTCCTCACCAAACAATCCCATCACTGCATTCAATCTAGTATACTCGACCTCTAAAATATCCTGCAGCTGTGGTAAATAAACCATAATGCCATAGTCACGGTATAAATCCGGGCTTGTTCCAGTGATCGCTGTGATCTCTCGATATAAATCATTTAAGTTATCTACACTCTCGCTTACAAGATCAACCGCTTTGGTCAGCTCTCCTAAGGTTGCTGTCATTGTAATGGTGTTCTCACCCTCATTTAAATAGAAGTAATACGCACCATTGTCATCTCCAAGATACCCATTTACCCAGTCTGGATCATAGGAAAATGCAATCTCAGCCGCCTCTGCAAATGGAAGTTCTCCATTGATCGTTAAATAACGAGAGGAAATAAAGCCACGATTTAAGTACTGCTTAAAGCGCATTCCAATCTTATAAAGACCAGACTTTGGTGCGGTAACTGTCCATGTCATACTCTGTCCAACACTTGCCCAGTTTGATCCACCGATTGTATTGTAAACAATATAGGTGGAATCGTACGGAACTGTTTTCACAGAGGTGCGATCATTGTTCGGTGACAATGACGAGGTTGATTTTACTGTCGTATCCTCTGCCTGAATCATCACTGCACCGCCATCAATCTCGTTTGCTGAAATTGTTTGCACACCTTCTTTGGTCAGATTCTCATAATACTCTGCATAGCTTACGATTTCCTTGGCCGGAACCAGCGCAATTTTTTCAATTCCAAGCTTTGCCTGAACCGATTCCAAACAAACCGTATTCTTTCCTTTTTCAAGGAAGAAACGATATGCTCCAATGCTATCAACATCTGCTGAAGAAACACTGCACACTGCCGGACCTTGCTTTTGAATCTGTGTTGGTGCTGCCTGATTTCCGTCTGTATTCATCAGCCAATTCTTATTATCATCCATCCACAAACGAGAAAAGACAATTCCATCACAACCATCAAATAAACGACTCTCATTCACACGGATATTTCTTACAATATTCTGTGTTGAATCTGTATCTGTATCATAAGTCAAGCAGATGTGATACCATCCTGCTTCTTTTACGTCAAACTCATAGGTAATACTGCCTGCCCCTGCTGTCCAGACAATATC
>CAUCWU010000465.1 GCA_958446555.1 uncultured Lachnospiraceae bacterium
GCCTCGTAGAATCGATAGCCACCAGCAAAATTGTAGGCTTCATAGCCATTTCCGGATAAGATACGAGTTGCAATATAGCTTCTAAGACCGCTCTGACAGATCACATAAACAGGCTTGTTCTTCTCGATTTCTTCTAAATGTTCCCTCAGCTCATCGACCGGAATGTTGATAAAATCATCCAAATGGCCACTTTGATATTCGACCACTGTTCGCACATCCAAAAGAGTCACGCTTTTGTCATGAGGGAGTGTTTCAACATCCTGTAAATGCCACTGCTTTAGAATTCCGTTTGCAATGTTGTCGATCATGAAGCCTGCCATATTGACTGGATCTTTTGCCGATGAATACGGCGGTGCATAGGACAAATCTAATTCTTTCAGCTCGGTTGCTGGCAGTCCTGCATGGATTGCTGTCGCTAGTACATCGATTCTCTTATCGACTCCCTCATACCCTACAATTTGGCCACCCAACAATCGGTACGTCTTCTTTTCAAAGACAAGCTTCATTGTCATCACCTTGCCGCCCGGATAATAACCAGCATGGCTCATCGGTGACAAAATGACTGTATCCACATCAAGACCAGCCTTTTTGGCAGTGGTCTCATTGATACCTGTCGTTGCGGCTGTCAGTTCAAATACTTTAATCACAGAGCTTCCCTGACTGCCATGGTAATGACTGTCACCGCCGCAGATATTGTCGGCTGCAATACGCCCCTGCTTATTTGCCGGGCCTGCAAGAGAAATCAGTGCATTTTCTCCTGTGACAGACTGCTTCACCATGACCGCATCTCCAACTGCATAGATATCTGGAATTGATGTCTCCATCCGATCGTTGACTAAAATACTGTCTTTTATGCCAAGAGAAAGTCCTGCCTCTTTTGCAAGATGAGTATCTGGTGTGACACCGATTGCAAGGACAACAATGTCTGCATGAAGCGACGGCTCATCCTTTAATACCACCTCTACCTGATCTTCTTTTTCCAAGAAGCCTTCAACTGTTTTTCCGAGCATCAGCTTTACGCCGTGCTTTCTCACCTCACTTTGAAGAAAGCATGCCATGTCAGGATCAAACGGATTCATTAGCTGTTTCGGACGCTGGATAATTGTCACATCCATGCCAAGATTTTTTAAATTTTCTGCAAGCTCTAGCCCGATAAAGCCACCTCCTGCCAATACAGCGGACTTCGGATGGTTTGCTTTGATATACTCTTTTATTGCAAAGGTATCTTCGACTGTTCGAAGCGTAAATACTCGTTTGTGATCCACACCAGAAAGCTTTGGCAAGGTTGGTCTTGCACCAGGTGAGAGAAGTAGCTTATCATACGGCTCTTCAAATAGTTCTCCAGTCTTTCGATTTTTTACCGAAACTTTTTTTGTATCTGGATGAATCGCAAGCACTTCATGGCAAACCTTCATCTCGATATGGAAACGCTTCCAAAAGCTTTCTGGTGTCTGAAGTGTCAATTTCTCTGGATCTGTGATCACATCTCCAATATAATACGGAAGTCCACAATTGGCATATGAAATATAGCCAGAGCGCTCAAACACCACAATTTCTGCCTGTTCGTCTAATCTTCTGATTCTGGCAGCTGCCGTTGCACCACCTGCCACACCGCCTATAATTACTACCTTCATTCTTTACCCCACGCGATCCATAAATTGAATCAAAATCGTCTGAATTTTTTCTGTCCAAAACTCGCTTCCACCGTGGTCTGCTCCCTCTAGCAGATACAGACTCACATCCTTGCCACATTCCTTCAACCGTTTGTACACTGTCACACTGACAATCGGATTGATCGTTCGATCCTTGGTTCCGTGAAACAATAGTACCGGCGGATACGGTGTCGATTCATCGATATTACACTCTACTGACATCTTCTTGCAAAGCTCTGGATGCTCGCGCAAATTGGCGCCCCCTGCTAGTTTTCCCTCTGGGCTGTCTGGCAGATGATGGTTTACTGTGCTTGGCATGCCATCTTCTATCATCAAACTATTTGCACCGTAAAAGGAAATGACACCCTTCACATCTGCATTCACACCTGGAAACAGATTGATCTTTTCATCATCATCCTTTATGATCTGTGAAAACATTGATGCGTGACCACCTGAGGAATCGCCACCGACAAACATCTTTGTCTCATCCACTCCATACTCGTTCGCATGCACCTTCATGAAGCGAATTGCATTTCTTGTATCCACTGCAACTGCCGGAAATGGTGCAATTGAGGTATCACGATACTCAACAATTGCCACAACATAACCTTTCTCTGCAAATCTCGCAAGAAGTCCTGCCTTCGCATTGATGTTTTGCTTAAACCAAGCTGAACCCTGCACATAGACCAGACACGGATATTTCTTTTCCACCCCATTTAAATTTCTTGACTGCGGCACCAAAATCATCAGATGTAACGGC
The DNA here is from genome assembly GCA_958446555.1 of uncultured Lachnospiraceae bacterium. Classification (GTDB taxonomy): domain Bacteria; phylum Bacillota; class Clostridia; order Lachnospirales; family Lachnospiraceae; genus Anthropogastromicrobium. The sequence goes on from CAUCWU010000465.1 coordinate 2,413, forward strand.
ACACCGTCCACATTGGCGTACTCCACATCTGGATAAATATAGCTTCCCATCTCGTCCCCTGTTGTCGGAATTTTGATGGCTCCTTCTACCTCTTCGTCGAAGGATGGATATTCTTCATAAGTCCATTCTTTTATTTCCATTTTCGTTTCTGCTACTCAAAATATGTGTAAATATACTCATATTGAGAATTGTAGGTTCTC
>CAUCWU010000466.1 GCA_958446555.1 uncultured Lachnospiraceae bacterium
TTGACAGTCGACCAAGGGTCAGCAGTGAACAGTGTGAATCAGCTCTCAGAGGGAAGCGAGTTTCTTGCTTATCTAAAAGATGGAATTGTAAAAGGAATTGTAAAAGAAATTGAACAAGAAACAGAACAAGTGATGGAGTAGGAATTGATATAGGCAACTGCAAATGCAGTGATAGAAGAGGCAGCTTTTGATGGAGAGAAAGAAAAAACAGACAAAGGACATGACAAAAAATATGTCAATCGAGGAGCAGCTTCAACAGATTGAACAGATTGCGTCTGAGTTAGAGAGCGGCAATATGGGGCTTGAAGAGGCTCTTGAGAAATATGAAGAGGGCGTGCGTCTTGTCCGCGGATGCGCCAGTCAGATTGACCGAGTGCAGAAGCGTATTAAAGTCATAGAGACAGAAACAGAGGATGAGTCATGATGGAGTGGAAAGAAGAGTTAAAGCAGCATACAAAAGAGGCAGAGGCGATTGTAAAGCGCTATCTTCCAGAGGAGACCGGACATCAAAAGCTTTTGATTGAAGCCTCCAATTACAGCGTTTTAGTTGGAGGAAAGCGTCTTCGTCCAATGATTATGTTGGAAAGCTTTAAGGCATTTGGCGGAAAGGGTGCGGTTGTGGAGCCATTTATGGCAGCACTTGAGATGATTCACTCTGGATCACTTGTCCATGATGATCTGCCTTGTATGGACAACGATGAGTATCGAAGAGGAAATCTCACAACATGGAAAAAATATGGCTATGATATGGCAGTGCTTGCCGGAGACAAGCTGTTTATCTATGCGTTTGAGACAGCAGCGAAAGCCTTTGCACTGACAGATCGCGCTGATCTCGTCGGAAGGGCAATCTCAATATTGGCAAACAAAGCTGGTATTTATGGTATGATTGGCGGACAGAGTGTCGATGTTGAGTATACCGATCGCCCGGTGACACAGAGTCAGCTTGAATTTATCTATGAGCTAAAGACAGCTGCTCTTTTGGAGGCAGCGATGATGATTGGTGCTGTGCTTGCTGGAGCAAATGAAGAGCAGATAAAAGCAGCAGAGCAGATTGCTCACCATGTCGGTATGGCATTCCAGATTCGCGATGACGTGTTGGATGTGGTTTCTACAACAGAAGAGCTTGGAAAGCCGGTAAAGAGCGATGAAAAGAACAATAAGACCACTTATGTGACAATTTACGGGGTGGAAGGCGCTTCTAAGTTGGTTGAGGAATATTCTAAGACGGCGATGGAATTGCTTGATCAGGTATGTCCAGATGCCACATTTTTAAAGAGACTCTTCGAGTATCTCATCGTAAGAAAAAAATAAGCATCTTTTTTCAATCAGTTTAAATAAATGAATTGGTGATGCTGAAGGGGACGGTTTATGGTACTTGAAAAAATACAAAAGCCGAACGATATCAAACAGCTTAGCGAGGAAGAGCTTCCCGTTTTGGCTGATGAAATTCGGCAGTTTATCATTGATAAAGTCAGCGATAATGGCGGTCATTTGGCCTCCAATCTTGGCGTTGTGGAGCTGACAATTGCACTTCACAGATGTCTGAATTTTCCAGAGGATAAACTTATCTGGGATGTGGGACATCAATCCTACACACATAAAATTCTAACCGGGCGAAAGAACGGGTTTGACACACTTCGAAAATATCACGGCATGAGTGGTTTTCCAAAGCGTGAAGAAAGCGACTGTGATGCGTTTGATACCGGTCACAGTTCGACCTCACTTTCGGCTGGACTTGGCATGGTCTGTGCGCGGGAATTAAAAAAGGAGAAGTATACAGTTGTGTCGATAATCGGTGATGGATCACTGACAGGTGGACTTGCGTTTGAGGCACTCAACAATGCTGCTGCTCTTAAGAGTAATTATATTATGATTTTAAATGACAATCATATGTCGATCTCTGAAAATGTCGGTGGACTGTCACAATATTTGGCCGGTCTTCGAACAGCCAAAGGCTACACCAATTTTAAGAAAAACGTGAAGGCATCGTTAAGTAAAATGAATGCACTTGGGGAAGAGCTTGAGAGAAACATTCGCCGGGCGAAGAGTATGCTAAAGCAGGTCTTTATCCCAGGTATGTTTTTTGAGGATATGGGCATCACCTATTTAGGTCCAATTGATGGACATAACATCAGTGCATTGACAGACGTCATCGAGGATGCAAGACATGTGGATGGCGCTGTTTTGATTCATGTGATCACCGAAAAGGGAAAAGGCTATGAGCCGGCAGAGATGCACCCGGAATCCTACCACGGAGTTGGTCCATTTGTAAAGGAAAATGGAAAGGCCAAAAAGCCAAAAGAAGAGGCAACCTATACCGATATTTTTGCCAAGACAATTTGCGAGCTTGGTCAGACGCATCCAAAGCTTGTGACGATCACGGCTGCAATGATGGAGGGCTGTGGGTTGAAGGGCTTTGCCAGACGATTCCCAGATCGCTTCTTTGATGTTGGAATTGCAGAGGAGCATGCGGTTACATTTGCGTGTGGGTTGGCTGCAGGTGGCTTTCATCCATTTTTTACTGTATATTCGTCCTTCTTGCAGAGAGGTTACGATCAGATTCTACATGATCTGTGTATGCAAAATCTTCCAGTTACGCTGATGCTTGATAG
>CAUCWU010000467.1 GCA_958446555.1 uncultured Lachnospiraceae bacterium
CTCCATGTTTAATACGACTGTCTTTCCCTCCAATAAAATATCAGCAATTCCCTCGGTATCGTTGTACTCCTTTGGAATAATCATACATACTTCTGACTGCTTCATAACACCATTCATTGGAACCACTTTGCCTGCAGTTGCTCTTGCCGGTTTTTTACGGAAAGATGTAGAAGCAGATGTAGCTGGTGCAGACTCTGTCTTTGGAGTCTCTGGCTCTGCTTTCTTCTCCTCAGCTGCGCTGGCTGCGGTTTCCTCCTCCTCTTCATTTTCTTCTGTCATATCATCCATATCATCATAATCTCCATCGTACTCGTCGGTGGAAGAAAAATTCATCTTATTTAAAAAACCATCTAAAAAACCCATTATTGCTCTCCTTCTTGTGTTATCGTGAACCAAATATGCCTGTTCCCACTCTCACGATCGTTGCACCCTCTTCAACTGCAACAACATAATCGCCGGTCATACCCATAGATAGCTCTCTCATTGTTATATTATCAATGTTTTTACGCTGAATGTCAACCGCTAATTCATATAATTTTTTAAAATATTTACGATTATCCTCCGCGTTTTCGACAAAAGGAGCACTTGTCATAAGGCCTTTTACGCAAATTCCAGGCATCACTGAAATTGCCCGGCAGGCATCCTCCACCTCCTCGGTAAAAAAGCCAAACTTACTCGCCTCCCTTGCCAGATTGACCGCCAAGAGCACCGGAAGCTCAATTGACAGCTTCTGTGCCTCATCAGAAATCTGCTTTGCCAGACGCAGACTATCCACAGAATGGATTAGTTCAACCTTTCCGGCAATGTATTTGACTTTATTTCTCTGCAAATGTCCAATCATATGCCATTTGAGGTGATCTGGAAGCACTTCCATCTTGTCGCACATTTCCTGAACCTTGTTTTCTCCAAAAACCTCCTGGCCAGCTTCAATCGCCTCCTCAATCAATAAAACTGGCTTTGTTTTGCTGACAGCGACAAGCAAAACCTCTTTTGGATCTCTGCCAGCTCTTTTGCAGGCCGCTTCTATATTTTCTCTTACCTGTTTTAAATTTTCACTTACCATTTTGCATTCCTCCTTTTCGTTCATAATATTGATACTTAGGTATCAATAGATGATTTGATTTTCTGTCACCAGACTCGCATTCAAAATAATACGATCATACGCAGACAATCCATAGTAGGTACCTGTGTCAATGATATAGTAGTTATTATCGCTTGTTTCACTCAAAATGTCAACCTGTCTAAATATGCAATAGCCACGATTGACACTATATACACCTGTTAATGGTGCCGAAACCGCGATAAGATGTCGATCTGTCAAATCCGGCTTTATCGTCTCTGTGTCGTTTCCCTCTTTTTTTTCTACACTGGCACCGATTAAATAGTCTTCTGTTGTCAAACCTGTTGCTGAAATATAATAACTATTTCCTTGCTTTGCATAGATGGAAACCCTTGTAAACATGGCTTCAGTACTACCATCTGAACGAATTTCTTCTTTTAATACGCCGACACCTTTCTCATCAGAATTAATCACATAGGATTCTGGCACTACCAGAAAATCCTTGCTTAGCACGGCTGATTTTGGAATTTTATAGCCTTTAATATCATCCTCTGCAATCTTAAAATCAATAAAACGCTCTGTCAGGTAACTTGACCCATACTTATTCAACGAAACCGTTGCCATCACAGTGCCATCTGATGCCGTGCGCATGGAAAACTCACCGTTCACGGTTACCCCTATCGATGGTAATTCAATTGAAAGATACTTTTTATTTCGATATCGTGCTGCATCAGTTTCATTAATTGGAAAAGTAATACAAAAAGAATCATCTGCCACTAACTTATAAGCAAAATCACCTTTTTTTCTCTGCTCACCATTTCCATATACTTTCATAGAATAGATATCTTCATTGAAGCTATCCAGTGTTACATCCTCTGGCTGATAGCCATCGTAGCTGTCAGTTCGAAACAATACATACCCACTCTCATCACTCTTCACACAGTAAGCATCTTCTGAAGAGAAATTGTCAAGATCATCCGATGCCACCATTAAATAAGCATCCAAAACCGATACCTCTAAATCATTTTTATCCTGATAAGCGAGTGAAAAATTAGAATCAAGATCATGGCGAGCTGCCCTCTCAAGTTTTGTTTTCAGTGTACTAATGCTCGACGTACTAAGCACCTGTGCACTGCTATATTCCTTTAACAATGCATCAGTAATTGCACTGATATCCTGAGTCGTATAGATTGTACTGCCAAGCGCTGTCTTTAATCCTTCTCTCACCGAGTAATTGACATAGGCATCATTGGAAAGCGTAATCACTTGCTCGTCTCTTGTAATAAAGCCCTTATAGTCAGTTGCAATTGAATATAAAGCTTTCTCCTGTACCTCAAAAATGCTGATTTTTTCCTTCGTAAAGAAGAAATACAACTGAATCACCAAATATACGAAAATAAAAAGAAAAAGAAATCCTATTACACTACCATGCCATCGGTTTTTGTAATGAATTACTTTATTGTTGTTGTCTGCCATCCAGTATCCTGCCTTTCTCTTCCGGAGCCAAAGCGCCGGACATAGCTTTTATTATAGCATTTTTCTAA
>CAUCWU010000468.1 GCA_958446555.1 uncultured Lachnospiraceae bacterium
TAACGAAGGATTTCAATCGGAGAGTAGCCCTGCTCGCCAAGAGATGCTGAACCCCACTGACTCATCCAGTTCGGGCAGGAGACGCGTTTTCCATCGCAGTACTGAGTTAGAATCGGCTGTCTGACATCTGGCCTTGACAGATACTGGTCAAAAATTTCATCTACCACCAAAGAGATCGATTCGTAGATGTTTCGCCCGTAGATCCATTTGTGGTCATAGGCGGTCGATGAGGTGATCGTAAAATCATAGCCTTGATTTCGATACCATTCTGTGTAGACGCGGTTGAGCGTGAATGACATAATCGCAAGAATATTGGAGACAAGTGAGCTCTCTGGCCAGGTTGCATAGATCTCGCTGGAAGCGACATTTTTGATGTAATCGCGATAAGGAACATAGTAATCGGGTGCTGTGCGGTTTGACGGTGTGCCGTCGTGGACAATGATGGTTTCCGGAACAACCACTCGGCTTAAGACAACTTCACCAGATTCGCGAGTCGGTTTGACCTCAGCCTCTGGATTTTTGGGCGGATAGGTGCCATAGAGCGTGTGCTCAGGAATGGTAATAGGCGTTTGGCTGCCAGAGTCCACTGGGCGAAGACGTGCCGTCTGGAGAGAAAGCTGATCGGGAAGCACCTCAGTTCCGCGGATCGTCAACGGTTCAAAGCCCGGAGCGCGAATGGTCAAGACAAGAGACGCATAGGGGCGAGGTTCATTTGGTTGTAAACTGTAGTCAATTGGTGGGGTAGAGACGGTGAGATCCTGTGTCTGGCCGGAGGCGTTTGTTGAAAGCTCCTCTAAAATGGTGTCTGGATTGGATTCATCGGCGATCGAGACAGTCGCATCCGTGATTGGATAATTATTTTGTGCAGAGAGAACGGTTGTCTGAAGAAAACCGGTATCAGGTGTGTCAGAAAGCGTACGAAGAAGACTCATAGAAAAATCCTTTTCTATCAAAATCCCTATTAGTATATGCAAAAAATAAAAAAGAATGCCACGGGGACAGAAAAGCCATGGGGACGGGGGTGTCCCCATGGCTTTCGTTTGAACTTTAATTTATCTTACTTACCCTTCAATCGGTACAATCTTGCAGCAGTTTGGCGTATCGATCTTGAGCGGACGACCGTTCATGACAAGAAGACCCTTCTCGTAATCAACTGTGAAGAAGGTGATGGAGTTGGAGTTTTTGTTGACGCTGGCAACATGCTTGTCATCCGGGAAGATGGAAATATGCTTCGGGAAGTCACCACTGATTGGCAGTACGCACTTCATATAGAGAAGTCCATTCTCCGGGTCACGCTCATACAATGCGAAGCTGTTGTCTCCAGCGTTTGAGCAGAACAGATACTTGTCATCGCTTGTAAACTGCATTGCGCAGGCAGCAGACTGCTCGTCGTACTTTTTTGGCAGGGTAGAAACAAGCTGCTTAAACTGAAACTCTGGCTCGTTTAGATGAGGCAGATAGTTGTATACGGTTACATAGTTTTTCAGCTCGGAGATCATATACATATGGCGGTCGTCCTTGGAGAAAAGCATACGAAGCGGTGCAGAGTTTAGTTCGCAGTGGATGATATCAGCAAGTGCAATGTGACCATTTGAGTGATCAAAACGGTATGCCTTGATATTATCGAGACCCGAATCAACCATGCAGAGGAAATTCTCATCCGGTGTAAACTGAACACAGGTCACATGTGGGCGGAAGTTACGCTCACCGATACTGCCGGTGCCGTGGTCAAAAATCTCAGAAGCGATGTTTCCGACAGAACCGTCCTCATTTAAATGAAGAACCGTCATCTTACCGTCGTGATAGCCGGCTGTGATCAGATACTTTCCAGCCTTATCAACTGTCAGATAACAGGTACGCATACCGCGAATTGAAGCGGTATTTAAATGTTCCAGATCACCGTCTGGAAGAATCTTAAATGCGGCAACACCCTCATCGACAACTGAATACAGATATTTGTTGTTTCGTGAGGCAACAAGATAGGAACAGTTGTTAACAGAAACTTCCTTTCGTTTGGTAAAGATGCCCTTTTCTACATCTACGTCCATAATGCTGATGCCTTTGCTGGAACCATAATAGGTGTAAGAGCCTACATATGCAACATATTTTTGTGCCATAAAAGTAAACCTCCTGATATATAAAATGCTGCTGCATCTGCCTGTTTTACACGAAAAACGGCTGCAGACAGATTCAATCAAACTCACCCGGCAGAGACCAATAAACTGCCATAAATAAGCATAGCACATTTTGGTAAAATATTCAAACAAAATTCCAAGAGTAAGATAAAAATAAGATGATGATAAGACGTAAAAATTATAAAAAACAGCGTAAAAAATGAAAAGAAATCATAATTTTTTAAAATTGAAGAAATGAAAATTTTTGAATACAATATAACCATAGGAAACAAGTGAATGACAATGAAAGGGGGGGAAACAGTGGCGAAGATTGTAATTAATGCCTGGAATCAGAAAAATAAAATTGCCAGAGAATTATATGGACGTTTTTCAGAGCATATTGGCCGTGGAGTATATGAAGGTATTTATGTTTAAATCGTCCATAAAAAACCTCCATTCATTTTACAATCGATACTTGCAATA
>CAUCWU010000469.1 GCA_958446555.1 uncultured Lachnospiraceae bacterium
GAAGTGTTTCACCGGAAGTCATCATAACAGTCGCTGCGCCCATAGAGACACCGTGAAGAACAATTTTTGCATCAGGATCTTGTTCAACAATCCAGTGAATCCAATTTACGATATCCAAGCGATCCAGCCAACCCATTCCAACATATTTGCCTTCACTTTTACCACAGGCACGAAGATCGGGTGCAAGCACCTGATAGCCATTTTCATAGTAATGTTGTGTAAAATCGGCCATGTCTGAATGGTCGCTTCGATAGCCATGAATGACAATTGCCCATAGATGATTGTCTGCGGTAGCTTCATTTTTGTAGTAGGCACCGTATAAAGTTAAGTTATCATTTGATTGAATGGTGATGTCTGTAGCAGGGTGAGCCTGTTCAAATAGGGCTGCCTCAGCTCGCATCGCCTTTTTTGAATCCATAATCTTTGCCTGTGCATCGGCACTTTGCGTTTCCTCTATTGGCGCATCTTCCTCAGAAATGTTTCGGTTGCCACCGTCTCCGCTTCGACCAATTGCATAATTGACCAGATAATTTCCTGCAAAAAAGTCAACTGCAGAAGTCAGCACAACGACAGCACCGCCAACTCCGGCAGCAGTTTTTTGCAACTTTGAGAATGTATGATTTTTCATGAAGTTTGAGTCATCCTTTCTAGTATGTGCATAGCGCACACTCATATTTTAACAGAATAGACTAAGAAATTCAATTAAAAATGAAAAATAGGACAAAGAAATCAATTGTACAAAAGAATTAATCTATGGTAAAATAATTGACAGTGGTTAAAATGTTTTTCGGTAAAATAAAAATTGTAAAAGAAAAGGAGTATCTTATGAAAATTACAAGAGTAGCCAGTATTCCATTGATCACACATGATCCGTATTTTTCAATCTGGTCGTCAACAGATCATCTATATGATGCAGACCCGGTACATTGGACTGGAAAGCGTCAACAGATTAGAGGTTATCTGACCGTGGATGATCATACCTATTGTTTTCTTGGGAATCGGGAATTTCATAGAAAATTGCCTCAGATATCAGTAGATGTGACAGCGACAGCAACCGAGTATCTGTTTGAAAACGATCAAGTAAGGTTAACCTGTCGCTTTACATCACCACTGTTACTGACCGATCCAGTGCTTGTATCACGGCCATGCACTTATATTGATTTTTGTGTTCAGTCAAAAGAAGCAAAAAATGTGCAAATTGATTTTAATGTATCGGCAGATCTTGTTCGACAGGGAAAAGATGAAGTTTTCGGCTTTTCTGGAGAATATGGGCAGGAAAAGGAATCATTTTTATATGCATCAATGGGCCGTATGCGTCAGCAGCCGCTTGGAAGCAGTGGAGATCACACGACAATTGACTGGGGATATGTGTATTTAGCAGGTCAAAAGAAAACAGATTGTGATGAGTCGATTCAGATTCAATACGATGCAGCAAATGAAAAAATTCATTGTCAGATTGCTTCATCTTCTGGAAGCATTAACCAGACACTGATACTAGCTTATGATGATTTGGTTTCAATCAACTATTTTAGTGAGTGGAGAAAGGCATATTGGACACAGACGTATCCGAAAATTTTAGCTGCGATTGCTGCAGCGTTTTCAGATAAAGATGAGGTATGTATAAAGGCAAGAAGGTTAGATCAAGAAATTGAAGAGCAAGCAGAAAAAATAGGTGGAAGTGACTATGCATTTTTATGCAATATGAGCTATCGACATGCGATTGCCGCGCATAAGCTGATCACCGATGAGCATGGAAATCTCATTTTTCTCTCAAAAGAAAACGATTCAAATGGTTGTATTGGAACTGTGGATGTTAGTTATCCGTCTGTGCCATTGTTCCTTCTATATAACACAGAATATGTCAAAGGAATGCTTCGACCAGTCTTTCACTTTGCTTCAAGTGCTGTATGGGAATATGATTTTGCTCCACACGATGTGGGACGCTATCCATATGCGTGGGGTCAGGTGTATGGAAGATCACCAGAAGAAAATAAACGTTTTAGAGGCGATAATCAGTTTGTCTATCCACCGTATTATCAATATCCAAAGGGAAGTGGCGTGTATGGCCTTCGCGATCAGATGCCGGTTGAGGAATGTGGCAATATGCTGATTTTGACAGCGATGGTATGCCGTATGGAACACAGTGCAGAGTTTGCAAAGCCGTATATGGAGACACTGAAGGCTTGGAGAGAATACTTGATTTGTTACGGTGCTGATCCGGGAGAACAGCTTTGTACTGATGATTTTGCTGGACATCTGTCGCATAATACGAACCTCTCCGTAAAGGCAATCATTGGAATTGAGGGCTATGCGCAGATTGCAAAGCTGATAGGAGTAGAGGAAAATAATCCAAGCTATTTAGAAGAAGCAAAAAAATACCATAAGCTAGCCATTGATATGGCAGCTGACTGGGAAAGACGGGCAAAGGCAGAGGATCACTATACGCTTGTCTTTGGGAAAAAGGATAGCTGGAGCTTAAAATATAATTTGGTTTGGGATAAGCTGTGGAAGAGTGGACTATTTTCTAATGAAGTATATGAATCAGAGCTTTCTTATTATCAGAAAAAGGTAAATCGATATGGTGTA
>CAUCWU010000470.1 GCA_958446555.1 uncultured Lachnospiraceae bacterium
AGAAGTCTGTAGGCAAGGTTGACGAAGCTTACAAGGCTATCTTCGACATTGCTGCAGAGGGTGGAAACATCCTTTTCGTAGGAACCAAGAAGCAGGCACAGGATGCAGTAGCAACTGAGGCACAGAGATGTGGTATGTACTATGTAAACCAGAGATGGCTTGGTGGTATGCTTACCAACTTCAAGACCATCCAGAGCAGAATCGCTCGTCTTCGTCAGATCGAGACCATGTCTGAGGACGGTACCTTTGATGTACTGCCAAAGAAGGAAGTTATCGAGCTGAAGAAGGAGTGGGAGAAGCTTGAGAAGAACCTTGGCGGTATCAAGGATATGCCAGGTATCCCGGACGCTATCTTCGTAGTTGACCCGAAGAAGGAGAAGATCTGTGTTCAGGAAGCTCATACTCTGGGTATTCCGCTGATCGGTATCGCTGATACCAACTGTGATCCGGAAGAGCTGGATTATGTAATCCCGGGTAACGATGACGCTATCAGAGCCGTAAAGCTGATCGCTTCTAAGATGGCAGACGCTGTTATCGAGGCTAAGCAGGGCGAGGCTGAGGAAGTTGATGAGGTTGCAGAGGCTGGCGAGGAGATGCTGGCAGCTGATACTACCGATGCAGCAGCTGATATCGAGACCGTAGTAGCTGACGCTGAGTAATCAAGTCGGAAATAACGATTCAGAGACGGCAGACTGCGGCTTCTGAATCGTTATTATTTTTTAAAGTAAGGTAAGAATCAACACTGTACACAACTATTTGGAGGAAAGATTAAGATGGCTATTACAGCAAGTATGGTAAAAGAGCTGCGTGAAATGACTGGCGCAGGTATGATGGACTGCAAGAAGGCACTGACTGCAACCGAGGGAGATATGGACAAGGCTGTAGATTTCCTGCGTGAGAAGGGATTAGCTGGTGCTCAGAAGAAGGCTGGACGTATCGCAGCTGAGGGTATCGTTGCTACTTGCATCTCTGAGGATGAGAAGCACGCAGTTGTAGTTGAGGTTAACGCTGAGACTGACTTCGTTGCAAAGAATGAGAAGTTCCAGACCTATGTTGCAGAGGTTGCTGCTCAGGCAGTAAACACTCCGGCAGAGGATATCGAGGGCTTCATGGCTGAGAAGTGGGCATTAGATCCAACCATGACCGTTAAGGAAAAGCTGTCTTCCATGATTTCTATCATCGGTGAGAACATGAACATCCGTCGTTTTGCAAAGGTTACTGAGGAGAACGGTATCGTTGTTTCCTATATCCATGCAGGCGGAAAGATCGGCGTTTTAGTAGACGTTGAGACTGATGTTGTTAACGATGCAGTTAAGGAAATGGCAAAGAACGTTGCTATGCAGGCTGCAGCATTAAAGCCACAGTACACCACCAGAGCTGAGGTTGACGCTGAGTATCTTGCAAGAGAGAAAGAGATCCTGATGGCTCAGATCATGAACGATCCGAAGGAGTCCCAGAAGCCACAGAAGGTTATCGAGGGTATGATCAACGGACGTATCAACAAGGAGCTTAAGGAGATCTGCCTGATGGATCAGACTTATGTAAAGGCTGAGGACGGAAAGCAGTCCGTAAGCGCATATGTTGCTCAGGTTGCTAAGGAAAACAATGCAAAGATCACCATCAAGAAGTTCGTTCGTTTCGAGACCGGCGAAGGCATGGAGAAGAAGGAAGAGGATTTCGCAGCTGAGGTTGCTAAGCAGATGAACGCATAATTAGCTGTTTTGGGCTGAAAACGCTTAGAATTGTTATATTGTGAATAAAGACCTTGAATTTTTCGTAGAATACTACGGAAGATTCAAGGTTTTTTACTAAAATCATCAAGGAGGAATCTTTCGTGACAGTTAACGATACAATACATGGTTTTGTGGTTGAAAGAGAAGTGCCGCTTCAGGAGCTGGATGCAGTGATGTACCAGATGAAGCATATAAAAACAGGCTTGGAGCTTGTCTGGATCAGCAGAAAAGAAGAAAATAAGGTATTTGGCATCAGCTTTGAGACCTTGCCGTGGAATGATACTGGTGTGTTCCATATTTTGGAGCATTCTGTTTTGTGTGGATCAAAGAATTATCCGGTTAAGGAGCCATTTGTCGAGCTTTTAAAAACTTCAATGAATACATTTTTAAATGCAATGACCTTCCCAGACAAGACATTGTATCCGGTGTCAAGCCGAAACGACAAAGATTTTGTCAATCTGATGCGAGTTTATCTGGATGCAGTATTCTATCCGGCTGTCTATACAAAGCCTGAGATTTTTAGCCAGGAAGGCTGGCATTATGAGTTTGATGACGAAAAAAAGGCAAGCTATAAAGGTGTTGTCTTCAATGAAATGAAGGGTGCCTTTGCAGATGCAGATGAGTTGACTGAAATTGCAATGAACCGTGCTCTGTTTCCAGATACACCATATCGCTTTGTGTCTGGCGGCGACCCGGCCAGCATTCCGGATCTGACTTATGAGCAGTTCATTGACAGCCATAGAAAGTTCTATTCTCCGTCCAATGCGTATATCTATCTCGATGGTGCGATGAATATCGACGTAATCTTGGGCATTATCGATGATGAGTATTTGTCTTCATTTGAGAAGAC
>CAUCWU010000471.1 GCA_958446555.1 uncultured Lachnospiraceae bacterium
GAGCAGTTAGTAGGCAAGAATGCTGGTGAGGAGACTGAGGTTAACGTTACCTTCCCAGAGCAGTATCATGAGGCAAGTCTGGCAGGAAAGCCGGCAACCTTCAAGGTAACTGTAAAGGCTATCAAGGCTAAGGAGCTTCCAGAGCTTGATGATGAGTTCGCAAGCGAGGTTTCTGATTTCGAGACTCTTGATGAGTACAAGGCTGACTTAAAGGCTAAGGCTCTTGAGCGCAAGGAGAAGGAAGCAAAGACTGCAAAGCAGAACGCATTAGTAGACAAGGCTGTTGAGAATGCATCCATGGAGATCGCAGATGCAATGATCACCACTCAGGCTCGCAACATGGCAAATGATTTTGCACAGAGACTGCAGATGCAGGGTATGACTGTTGATCAGTATCTTCAGTACACTGGTCTGACCAGAGAGGCATTAATTGATCAGATGAAGCCACAGGCTGAGAAGCGTATCAAGAATCGTCTGGTTCTTGAGGCAATTGCTAAGGCAGAGAACATCGAGGTTTCCGACGAAGAGGTTGAGGCTGAGATGCAGAAGATGGCTGACGCATACAAGATGGAGCTTGACAAGGTTAAGGAGTATCTTGGTGAGGCAGGCAAGGACAGCTTAAAGGATGATTTAGCAGTACAGAAGGCTGTAGATCTGATCGTAGACAACGCAAAGTAATTTTTGCTAAAAAATTGAAAACTTCGAGAGCAGATAAAATTTGTTAAGAAGTTTGGATAGAATAAAAATTTAAGACAGCGGCACAAAAAGCCGCTGTCTTTTGGAAAGGATATGGTGACATATATGGCATTAGTACCTTATGTGGTGGAGCAGACAAACCGCGGAGAGCGTTCCTATGACATCTATTCCCGTCTTCTCAAGGAGAGAATTATTTTCCTTGGAGAGGAAGTCAACAATGTGACAGCGAACCTGATCGTGGCACAGTTACTGTTTTTGGAGTCAGAGGATCCGAATAAGGATATCAGCTTTTACATCAACAGCCCGGGTGGATCCATCAGCGACGGTATGGCAATTTACGATACGATGAAGTACATCAAGTGTGATGTTTCTACAATCTGCATCGGTATGGCAGCCAGCATGGGCGCATTCCTTTTATCAGGAGGAACCAAGGGCAAGCGTTATGCGCTCCCGAATGCGGAAATCATGATCCATCAGCCGTCCGGCGGTTCCCAGGGTCAGGCAACTGATATGAAGATCGTTGCTGAGCATATCTTAAAGACCAAGGCACGCATGAACAGACTTATGGCTGAGCATACTGGCCAGCCAGTTGAGAAGGTAGAAGCAGATACCGAGAGAGATAACTGGATGACAGCAGAGGAAGCAAAGGCATATGGCCTGATTGATGAGATTATCACGAATCATTGATGATTAAAGGGGATTGACTATGGCAACAAGATCAGAGGATTTACGCTGCTCTTTCTGTGGAAAGTCGCAGAGACAGGTGCGCAAGCTGATTGCAGGATTAAACGGAAGTTATATCTGCGATGAGTGTACCGAGATCTGCTACGAGATCCTTCAGGAAGAGGAGAATGGCGAGGAAGAAGCAGGCGGTTATCGTCCTGGAGACATTAACCTATTAAAGCCAAAGCAGATCATGGAGCATCTGAACCAGTATGTAGTGGGACAGGATGAGGCCAAGAAGGCATTGGCAGTAGCCGTGTATAACCATTATAAGCGTATCACCCATATCGAAGAGGGTGAGGACGTTGAAATTCAAAAGAGCAATATCCTGATGCTTGGTCCGACCGGTTCTGGAAAGACCTACATGGCACAGTCACTGGCGAAACTGCTCAATGTTCCGTTCGCAATCGCAGACGCAACTTCCCTGACAGAGGCCGGTTACGTGGGCGAAGATGTTGAAAACATCCTGTTAAAGCTGATTCAGGCTGCTGATTACAATATCGAGCGAGCTGAATACGGTATTATCTATATTGATGAGATTGATAAGATCACCAAGAAGTCCGAAAATGTCTCAATCACGAGAGATGTCTCTGGAGAGGGCGTTCAGCAGGCACTTTTAAAGATCTTAGAGGGAACTGTTGCAAGCGTTCCACCGCAGGGTGGAAGAAAGCATCCGCATCAAGAGCTTTTGCAGATCGATACAACAAACATTTTATTTATCTGCGGAGGTGCATTTGACGGTCTAGAGAAGATCGTAGAGAGTCGTCTTGGAAGCGGGTCCATTGGATTTGGCGCAGAGATCATCGGCAAGGATGAGCGTAGCATCAGCGAACTATTTGCACAGGTGCTTCCAGAGGATTTGGTAAAATTTGGATTGATACCAGAGTTTATTGGACGTCTTCCAGTTATGGTATCATTAGAGCAGCTTGATGAGGCCGCTCTTGTCAAGATTCTTACAGAACCGAAAAATGCAATTACAAAGCAGTACACGAAGCTGTTCGATATTGACGGTATAAAGTTAACCTTCACAGAGGATGCAGTAAAAGCGGTAGCCAGAAAAGCACAGGAGAGAAAGACTGGTGCAAGAGGACTTCGAGCAATCCTTGAGTCCGTTATGATGGATACCATGTATGAGCTTCCATCGGATGATAC
>CAUCWU010000472.1 GCA_958446555.1 uncultured Lachnospiraceae bacterium
CATGCATAGAAGCGCTGCGAAGCAGTACTGCATCTGCATTGTCCATCGAATCCGCAATGCAATAGGTATCATCAAAACGGCTCATTCCAGTATTGGAAATTGGATTTAAGCAATAAATACTTTTCATTTCAGATTCTCCTCCTCAAATTTCTTCATGAATGCAACCAGTGCCTCAACACCTTCCTTTGGCATTGCATTGTAGATACTTGCACGCATACCGCCGACTGTTCTGTGTCCCTTTAAGTTGACGAGACCAGCAGCCTCTGCCTCCTTGACAAACTTCGCATCCAGATCGGCATCGCCAGTGACAAACGGAACATTCATCAAAGAACGAGAACCGGGCTCAACAGTGCCATGGAACAATTTGCTAGAATCCAGATAATCGTAGAGAATCTTGGCCTTTTCTTCATTTCTTCTTTGCATTTCATCAAGTCCGCCCATTTTCTTCAGCCACTTGAAGACCTTGCCGCAGATATAAATGCCATAGCATGGAGGAGTATTATAGAGAGAGTTTGCATCGGCGTGAATCTTGTAGCGAAGCATGGGTGGTGTGCCAGGGAGAACATCCTCAGTGATCAAATCCTCGCGGATAATGGCAATGACAACACCGGCAGGACCGACATTTTTCTGAACGCCGCCGTAGAGCATACCATATTTTGTGACATCAACTGGCTCAGATAAGAAGCAAGAGGAGATATCAGCTACAAGTGTTTTTCCTTTTGTATTTGGAAGTGTGTGGAATTTGGTGCCGTAGATCGTATTGTTCTCGCAGATATAAACATAGTCGGCATCGTCATCGATTGGAAGATCGGAACAGTCTGGAATATAAGAGAAAGTCTTGTCAGCACTAGAAGCGACAACATGAACCTCGCCGTAGAGCTCAGCTTCCTTAGCAGCCTTCTTTGCCCACTGGCCAGTCACGATATAGTCAGCCTTCTTGTTTTTCATCAGGTTCATTGGAATCATTGCAAACTGCTGGGATGCGCCGCCCTGCAAGAACAGAACCTTGTAATTGTCTGGGATATTCATCAGCTCACGAAGATCAGCCTCAGCATCCTTAATGATCTTGTCATAGACTTTGGAGCGGTGGCTCATCTCCATAACAGACATACCGCTTCCCTGATAGTCAAGCATTTCAGCTGCAGCCTCCTGCAGTACTTCCTCCGGCAATACGGCCGGGCCTGCGGAAAAATTATAAACTCTTCCCATAAAGAAACCTCCTTATCACTGCATTAGATATTATCGGGCGGTTAAAAACCGGTGAGATGCAGCAATTCGCTATGGTGCTTTACCATATTAAAGTCTAATATAATACCGGGAAGGCAATAAGTCAATACCTAATTTCAAAAAGAAAAGAAGAATAGTTCAAGAAATTTTCACAATAGGACAAAAAATGGACATAATTTTTTCAAAAAGTCATCACATTTAGCGCCTACGATAATAGACAGTAACAGTGGCACTTAGGCTGCTGCCAATATTAGGATGCAGGAGGACAAGACTTTGATTGAAGTAACAGGTCTGGTAAAAAAGTATGGAAACCATGTGGCTGTCGATCATTTAAGCTTTCGTCTGGAGTCAGGAAAGATTTATGGCTTTCTTGGACCAAACGGTGCCGGAAAATCAACGACGATGAATATGATGACCGGGTACATTGGCCCTACGGAGGGTACCGTTTTAATTAACGGGCATGATATTGTGAAGGAGCCGGCAGAGGCGAAAAAATGTATCGGCTATCTGCCAGAATTGCCACCTCTTTATACGGATATGACCGTTTGGGAATATCTAGAATTTGCGGCAGAGTTAAAAAATATTCCGGCGAAGAAGCGCCAGGAGAGCATTTTAAATGCGATGAAGATGACAGGTCTTGTGGAAGTTGGAAAGAGACTGATCAAGAATCTGTCAAAAGGTTACAGACAGAGAGTTGGATTTGCTCAGGCAGTGCTTGGCATGCCGGAGATCATCATCCTCGACGAGCCGACCGTAGGTCTTGACCCAATTCAGATCATTGAGATTCGTTCATTGATTAAGGAATTGGCAAAAGAGCACACGGTCATTTTAAGCTCTCATATTCTTTCTGAGATCAGTGCTGTCTGCGATGAGATTTTGATCATTTCTCATGGAAAGCTGGTTGCAAGTGACACAACTGAGAATCTGATGCACTATATGGACAGTGATAACATGCTAGAAATCAGCATTAAGGCACCAGAGGACGAGGCAAAGAATGCATTCGCACAGCTTCATCATGTGATGACAGCTCAGGTTGCAGAAAAGAAGGATGAGGAAAATGAGCATTTGAATCTGTCCTCATTTGAGATTCGCACCGATGGAGCCGATGTGCGTGAGGCTGTATTTGCTGTCTGCGCACAGAAAAATTGGCCAATCTACGAGATGAAGTATTCAAAGGCAACACTTGAGGATGTCTTTATGGAACTGACCGCTGACAATAAGGCTCATGAGGAAGAGATGAACGAGATTAAAAAATCCGCCGAGGAGGCCGTAAAGGAAGCAGAGCAGACAAAGCAGGCGGACAAGGAGGATGACGATGAAAGCAATATTTAACAGAGAATTC
>CAUCWU010000473.1 GCA_958446555.1 uncultured Lachnospiraceae bacterium
CCGATCCTCTGCAACTGCCTTCATGACCTCCTCGAAGTTTGGCACATGCGTATAGCTTGCTGACTCACCAAAGTAGGCCATTGATGCTGCGTGGCTGTATGCGCCCTCTACTCCCTGAAAGACAACTCTTGCATTTTCTTTTTCAAGTTCATCTACACAGGCAAATGGAACTGGCTGAGCAACACCTTCCTCTTTCATAATCTGATACTGGCGCTTTCTACAAATTGCCATGACCTGTGTAAACAGATCCTGAATGCCATGCTCCTTAAAACCATCCTCTGCAAGCTGCGATAAGGTCTCAAGCTTTTGGTTTTCTCTTGTCTTATCGAGTACCTTTCTATTATTCTGTATCTTATATGCGGCTACATCCCGACACACATCAATTCGCTTTTGAAACAGACGTGTGATCTCTTTGTCAATCACATCGATCTGTGCTCTGGACTCGGATAAATCTAACATATCGTTCCTCACTTATTATATCTTTTACTAGCACGAAAATTTTCTTCGTCGTAGTGCTTTTTTATCATTTAGCTGTTCGTCTTTAACTCCTCGAGAAGCATTTTAATCGTTTTCTTATTAACCGGGTGACGAAGCCACGGTGCAATCTGTGCCATCGGCTCTAACACAAAGCTTCTCTTTTCAATCTCTGGATGCGGCACAATGAGTCTTTTTGTTCCAAGAATCTGATCATCATAGAACAAAAGATCCAAATCAAGTGTTCTTGGTCCCCAGTGAATTTTACGCTCGCGTCCGGCCTTTGCCTCAATCCCCTGAAGCACATCCAACAGAGCAAATGGCTCTAAATAGGTGCGAAGACAGGCACAACCATTTAAAAAGTTTGGCTGATCCAGATAACCGTAAGGTTCTGTCTCAATCCAATCTGACACGATTTCTACCTGGATGCCAGTTGTCTTCTTTAACTCGTCAATTGCAACATCCAAGTAATTTTTCTTTTCACCGAGATTGGAACCCAATGCAATATAGGCTGTATGCCACTCTCTTGTTGTCTCAACAGCGACTGTCTCAAGCGGAAGGCCAACCGGTGCCCACGGCTTTTCTAGACGAACTGTAATTTTTTGAATCAGCGGATTGGTCAACAAAATCTCCTCTGCCGTTACCGATACTGCCTTTTCCAACAGCTTATAATTTTCTCTTTGCAAAATTTGTGTGATCTGTCTGGACACAGCACCATAATTGACCGTCTTCTCCAGATCATCGTCCTTTGCAGCTGCAAATGTATCGACATACAAGGTAGCCGACACCACAAATTTTTGTCCGAGGCGCTGTTCCTCCTCGTAGACACCATGATGAGCAAATACTTCTAGCCTTTTGATTTCTATTTTATCCATTGCGAATTCCTATAACTTTCTCTATTTTTAACACTTACTTCCACGGCTTCTAAGCTACTATTTACGAAGCATTTATTAGAAAACATTACTTTCGAAGCAATGCCTCTGCCATCTTGATGGCTCTCACATTGGCCTGTACATTGTGAACACGCACAAACATGCATCCCTTTTGCACAGCCCATACAGTTGTCACCATCGTTCCCTCTTCTCTCTGATCAGAAGGCAGATCAAGCGTCAGTCCAATCATTGATTTTCGGCTGGTTCCAAGAAGAACTGGACAACCAAGTTTGTCTAACACTTCCAAGTGATTGGTGATTGCCAAATTTTGCTCATAGCTTTTAGCAAATCCAACACCTGGATCTAGTATAATTGTATCCTGTGAAATTCCAGCTTTTTTTGCAATGTCAAGTGTCTCTTTTAAATCAGACACAACATCTTCTAAAAAATTGTTGTAGACGGCTTGCTTGCGATTGTGCATCAGACAGCTTGGAACCTGTGCATGTGCAATTACAGTTGCCATTTCGGCATCTGCCTTTAAGCCCCAGATATCATTGATCAGATCGGCTCCTGCTGCAATCGCTGCCTTTGCCACTGCCGATTTATAGGTGTCCACGGAAATTGGAATGTCAAAACGACTCTTGATCGCCTCGATCACTGGTACCACGCGAGAAATCTCTTCCTCATCGGAAATTTTCGTATAACCGGGGCGGGTGGATTCTCCACCAATATCTAGAATCGCTGCCCCCTCCTTGATCATACTCTCTGCATGAGACAGCGCATGATCTAACTGATTCCAGCGGCCTCCGTCCGAAAAGGAATCCGGTGTGACATTTAAAATTCCCATCACATAGGTGTGACCGCTTATCTGAAAGTCTTTGTTTCCTATTCTCATTTTTCTTCTCTTTTCTATCTTTATCGCACCATCATCAAAACGCGATTGATCAGTTCATCATTATTTTCAAATACACCGCGGCATACATAAGTTAATGTCTTGGTTCCCGGCTTTCTGACACCGCGCATTGTCATGCACATATGCTCGGCCTCAATCACAACCATAACTCCCTTCGGCTTTAAATGCTCCATCAGCGCATCGGCCGTCTGTGCAGTCAGCTGCTCCTGAATCTGTGGACGCTTTGCAAAAACCTCAAGTGTCCTTGCAAGCTTTGAAAGTCCTGCCACTCTTCCGTCTGGTATATAGGCGATATGTGCCTTTCC
>CAUCWU010000474.1 GCA_958446555.1 uncultured Lachnospiraceae bacterium
ACAAAATTACAACACTGGCAAAAAATCTTGTGTCTACCGGAAAAGATATCGAGAAAGAATATGGAATCCCGATTGTAAACAAGCGAATCAGCGTAACGCCAATCGCGCTTGTCGGAAGTGCCGCGTGCAAGACAACGGATGATTTTGTTGAGATTGCAAAATCACTCGACAGAGCAGCAAAGGAGGTTGGCGTAAACTTCCTTGGCGGTTATTCTGCACTTGTAAGCAAGGGTATGACAAAGGCAGATGAGCTTTTGATTCGCTCCATTCCAAAGGCACTTGCTGTTACCGACCGTGTCTGCAGCTCAGTCAATGTCGGTTCTACAAAGACAGGCTTAAATATGGATGCCGTTCGTCTGATGGGCAATATTGTAAAGGAAGCGGCAGAATACACAAAAGATCAGGATTCACTTGGCTGTGCAAAGTTAGTTGTATTTTGTAATGCACCGGACGACAACCCATTTATGGCAGGTGCATTTCATGGTGTGACAGAATCTGATGCCGTGATCAATGTCGGTGTCAGCGGTCCAGGCGTTGTCATGCATGCAATCTCTGAGGTGCGCGGACAAAACTTTGAGGTTTTGTGTGAGACCATCAAAAAGACTGCATTTAAGATTACCAGAGTTGGACAGCTCGTTGCACAGGAGGCCAGCAGAAGACTTGGTGTTCCGTTTGGTATCATTGATTTGTCACTTGCCCCAACACCGGCAGTTGGCGATAGTGTCGCAGAAATCCTAGAAGAAATTGGCTTAGAGGAAGTTGGCGCACCGGGAACCACAGCTGCACTTGCCATGTTAAACGATCAGGTAAAGAAGGGTGGCATTATGGCATCATCTTATGTTGGCGGCTTAAGTGGTGCATTCATCCCAGTCAGCGAAGATCGCAATATGATCGAGGCAGCCACACATGGAAATCTGTGCATTGAAAAGCTTGAGGCGATGACCTGTGTATGCTCAGTTGGTCTTGATATGATTGCAATTCCAGGTGACACCAGCGCAGCAACGATCTCTGGTATCATCGCAGATGAGGCTGCCATTGGTATGGTGAACCAGAAGACAACAGCAGTGCGCTTGATCCCAGTTATCGGCAAAAAGGTTGGCGATACAGCAGAATTTGGTGGCCTTTTGGGCTATGCACCAATCATGCCAGTCAACACAAAGGATTGCAGTGCATTCGTCAACAGAGGTGGACGTATTCCGGCTCCAATCCATAGCTTTAAAAACTAAATAATGAAGGTAGTAAGATATGAACATTATTGTTGCAGCAGATAAGAAAAATGGAATTGGCTATCAGGGAAAGCTTCTCGTTACGATTCCATTTGATCAGCAGCTGTTTCGAAAGGAAACGATCGGAAAGGTCGTTGTCATGGGCCGAAAGACATTAGAGAGTCTTCCGGGTGGACGTGTCCTTGAGGGACGCACCAATATTGTGTTGACCCACAAGGAGTCGTATCAGTGCAAGGGCGCAATTATTGTGCATAGCGTTGATGAGGCATTAGAAGAATTAAAAAAGTATCGCAGCGAGGATGTCTATGTGATTGGCGGCGAGAGCATTTACCGCGAATTTCTGCCGTATTGCATTCATCTGACAAGAATTGATTATGTGTATGAGGCAGACACCTTCTTCCCAGAGATTTCGAAAGATGAGTGGGCACTCACCGATGTCAGCGATGAGCAGACATACTTTGATCTGGTTTACGATTTTCGATGCTATGAGAGAATCAAGTGATTTTTGAATTGTTAAGTTACTAGCAACAGAGCAATTAACAGGTATCATTTGGTGTAAAAAGGTTTTATCCATCAAATGATAATCACCCCAGCCCGATATTCATCTGGTAACAATTCGTGAAATTTGCACCAGACGGCCTGGCGATACAGAAAAGAAGAAGCAAGTTCGACAGATAGGATTTTTGATCCGGTCTGATCGAGCTTGTTTTTTGCATCGGCAAGCTTGGTCAAAATCGGAATAGTTGCATTTTTTTTCATTGATTTTAATAGTGGTGTTGCATTTTTTTGAAAGCCAAGAATGCGCGCATAAGAACAACAGCCAGATGCTTGAAACAAAGTCAAATCATCCTGACTGATAGAAAGAAGACAGTGCAGCAGGGCGCGGTTGATTCTTGCTCTGGTGATATTTTTTGTTTTTAATTGTTCGGCAAGCTCACTGAAAGTAAAAAGTGAGCCTGAGGAATAAAGGTGCTTAATTCGGTCAACAAGCTCAGCTGTCATATCGGCTGCCTGGTGATTAGGCATACCGTTTGTCATTTGACCAGATTGCAAGATCATGCCAAGTGCAAGAGAGAAATCATCAGAGAAAGAGAGGTGGAAGGAAGAAATTGGGCAAGAGAGGAAAGAGTAGCATCTGCATTTTTCCCTTCTGAAGGAAGTTCTTCTAATTTCTTTCGAATCGCAGAGGCACTTGCAAAGTCAGAGGACAAAGTAGTTTCATGATAGCCATTTCCCTCTCTTTTTACAGCGATTGGAACAATGGAACTACCTGATCCTAAAAGTGCTTTCAGATATTCAATCGCAAGTGTATCATTTGGGGAGGCGATCAGCCC
>CAUCWU010000475.1 GCA_958446555.1 uncultured Lachnospiraceae bacterium
TGATTCCATATCCATCCTCAAGACAATCAAAATTGTTGTAGCTGATAGCCATTCTCACGACATTCGCAACTAAGATGCGATTTCCGCAGGCAGCACCCATCCAAGAAATATCATGATTTCCCCACTGAATATCCACGTCTGCATATTCAATCAGATCTTCCATAATGCGATCTGGTCTTGGCCCTCTGTCAAAGATGTCGCCAATCACATGAATTCGATCCATCGTCAGTCCCCGAATTAATCTACAAAATGCCGGGATAAAATGCTCGGCGAGCTTGCTTGCCACAATCGCCTCAATCACCTGATTGCCATACTCAAGCCGTCCTTCCTCTTGACCCGGATACAAAAGCTCCTCCATCAGATACTCGTACTCGTGCGGAATCTTACTTCGCACATGGACGCGGGAATACTTTGCACTGACCCCTCGACAAAGCTCAGTCAGATAACGAATCGTGTTGCACAGCCACTCATCACTATCTTTGTTATATTCATGCATCAGACTAAGCACCTTCACAGGATCGTAAATCAAATTCGCAAGCTGATTTTGTTGAGGATTCGTCAGCACCCCATCAAACTGAACGCGAATCTTCTCACGAATCACACCAGATGCACCATTCATCAGTTCTGAAAATCCTTTATATTCTCCGTGAAGATCACTAAAAAAATATTCAGTTCCCTTCGGCAGACCACTCATCGCCGTCAGGTTCGCAATCTCACAGAGAGCTGACTGTTTGTTCGGGTACTCTCTTGCAAGCAGACTCAAATATCGTTCTTCCATATTCCACATCCTTTCTCGAATAAATAACAAATTTTTACGCATACTGTTTGCGTATCGCCTCTTGCCGTATCCGGAGCGTGCAAAAGACGTTTTTCCAATAGATTCTATACCGAAACAAGGCAGCTGCCCAAAAAAGCAGCTGCCCTGTTTTGTCCCGGCAGCAAACGCCGTGGACTCTTTTGTATCATTATTTAGACTCAACCTCAAGTGTGATTCCATTCTCATTCAAAATTGCTTCCAGCTCTGCTGTGTCAAGTCCTGCACCCTTCTTTGCGATGTAAGCTGCCTTGATTAGATCGAATGCACGCTTCTGTCCGCTCTTTCCAAACTGAATCAGTGCCTGCAAGTTGTTTTCTACATTGCTTACAAATGCCTTCTGAAGTCCCATACGAGCCAGTGCCTGGAATGCAAGATAGATGTTGTCAAAGCTCTTCTCAGTACTCTTCTCAAGTAATAGGCTCAGTGCTAAACGGCCGATCTTTTCTCTGCTCTCTGCAGAACCGTTCTCCTCGATATTTTCAATATCGATTAAGCTACTGACATCCTCGTTTGGATACAGATCAAGTGCCATCTGAAGCTGATATAAGCGATCCAGACGATCCTGTGGAATGGCCTCTTCGCCCTTCTCCTTCTTGATTGCAGCAAGCTCTTCTGCAATCGGAAGACCCTCAAGCAGGAAGTTTACAAAGTTTCTGCTAACCGGACCTGCAAAGGTAGATGTAGTAACCTGCTTAAACTTGCTCTTTAACAGTTCCTGAATTGACAGATCGAACTCATCGTTATCCAGTTCCTTATAATCAGCATGAGTGATTAACTCCTGCAGTAAGAATAAGAAGTGAACCGTATCAATTACCTCATCATCGACAGCCTTAAAGCTCTCAATGAATCCCGGAATGTTTCCTAAGCGAGCCTGTGCCTCGGTGCGAAGTACCATAACCGGCTGATAATTGCGGTTTTCCTTCGGGAACTTGTCTGCAAGCTCGATCAGCTTTTCAAAATCTCTTGCATTGTAGTTTGCAAGTAACTCCATGTAATCGGTATCCGGTGCATTCTTCTCCTTTAACTGTGCCAAAAGAGCAAAGCTCTGATCGATCTTCTGTGCACGAAGAGAACGGAAGAAACGGCTGTTTAACTGAGAAACACTCAGCTTGTCCATATTCTGTGTATAGTCGGTTACAAAATGCTCAGCAATTGTTACGACAACTGCACCAACCGGCTTATCTAAGCTGTCAAGCAAAGCGCCCAGCAGACGATACTCATTGCGAAGCTTCAGATAGCGAACACGAAGAACATCGCTAGACAACACCTCCTGACGATTCGGATGATCATTCTGGAACTGCTTTAACTCCTCATCTCTCTCTACAAAGATCATCATAAAGTATACGATCTCCGGCTCCTCACCAAAGGTATAAGAGCTGAGCGGACGATACATCGGCGGTAACGGCGCATGCTTCTTGCCTGCATAATTTTCCTGAAAATGCTTAAAGAAGCCCTGACGATCCTCTACACGGTACTGGCTGCTCTTGCCGGTAAACCAAGAAATTTCATTTTCAATCCCCTCTAACTTCTTGCGGAACTTATGATTCTCCTGTGTCTTCTTATAATCCTGAAGAATTACCTGTCTGTATGGATTTTTAAGCAGGACTCTCGCTGCCTGCATCTTTTGCTCTGCCATTTGCTACCTCTCTTTCGCTGCTGTGCAGCCTTTTGCTTATTTCTGTCTATATCATATCACAAAAATTCAAACAATTCAATTCAATTTTACGAA
>CAUCWU010000476.1 GCA_958446555.1 uncultured Lachnospiraceae bacterium
TCCAAACAAGGAAAAACAAATGGTTGCATTCCGCGATCTGTTGGAGAGCGATGAGTTTACGAAGGCAAAGTCAAAGACGGTCTTTGCGGCAGGAAAGGACATTGCAGGAAAAACAGTTGTCGCTGATATCGAAAAAATGCCACATTTACTGATTGCCGGACAGACTGGTTCCGGAAAATCTGTCTGCATCAATACAATTATCATGAGTATCCTTTACAAAGCAAGGCCATCTGAGGTAAAATTGATTATGATCGATCCGAAGGTTGTTGAGCTTAGTGTCTATAATGGTATTCCGCATCTGTTAATCCCAGTTGTGACAGACCCGAAGAAGGCTGCCGCTGCATTAAACTGGGCAGTAAATGAGATGGAAGAGCGATACAAAAAATTCGCCCAGCATAAGGCAAGGAATATCATCGGCTACAATGCCCAGATTGATCAGATCGAGGACGTTCCAGGCAAGGATCGCCCAGAGAAAATCCCTCAGATTATCGTAATCGTCGACGAGTTGGCGGATCTTATGATGACGGCGGGAACTGATGTAGAGGATGCAATCCAAAAGTTGGCACAGAAGGCCAGAGCGGCCGGTATTCATCTGATTATTGCAACACAGCGTCCATCGGTAAATGTCATTACTGGTGTGATTAAGGCAAACATTCCATCTAGAATTGCCTTTAGTGTTGCCAGCGGAATCGACTCTAGAACCATTCTGGATGAGACAGGAGCAGAGAAGCTTCTTGGAAAGGGCGATATGCTGTTCCATCCGTATTACATCAGCAAACCGGTTCGTGTCCAGGGTGCTTTTGTGTCTGATGACGAGGTGACAGAGGTTGTAAACTTCTTAACCCAACAGAAGAATGTAAAGGGCGGAGAGATCAATACCAATATTGATCTTCAGGCCAATATGCCGGGCGGAAAGCTTCCGGGCGGTGAGCAGGACGAACTGTTTGAGACAGCAGGACGCTTTATCATCGAGCAGGAAAAGGCATCCATCGGCAATTTACAGAGACACCTTCGAATCGGCTTCAACCGTGCTGCCCGCATTATGGACCAGCTCTATGCGGCAGGAGTGGTCAGCAAGGACGAGGGAACAAAACCGCGCAAGGTCTTAATGAAGGCCGAAGAGTTTGAGGACTACCTGACAGGCAGGTAAAATCAGTTACAAGGGAGGATACGTTTATGAAGACAGACATCCAAATCGCACATGAGGTACAGATGCTACCAATTCGCGAGGTAACAGCAGGCTTTGGTATTACAGAGGACGATATGGAGCTGTACGGAAAGTATAAGGCAAAGCTTTCCGATGAGCTGTGGAACAGAATCAAAGACAGACCGGATGGAAAGCTGGTTTTGGTGACAGCGATCAATCCGACTCCGGCAGGAGAGGGAAAGACTACGATCAGCATCGGTTTGACCCAGGCGTTAAATAAGATTGGCAAGAAGGCCATTGTTGCACTTCGTGAGCCTTCCCTTGGACCATGCTTTGGTGTAAAGGGCGGTGCTGCAGGTGGCGGCTATTCACAGGTTGTACCGATGGAGGATATGAATCTTCATTTTACCGGAGACTTCCATGCGATTACATCTGCCAATAACTTGTTAGCAGCAATGCTTGACAATCATATTCAGCAGGGAAATGCACTTCACATTGATACCAGAAATATTGTCTGGAAACGTTGTATTGATATGAACGATCGTGTCCTTCGAAATGTGGTCGTTGGACTTGGCGCAAAGGCAGACGGTTTTGTCCGTGAGGATCACTTTGTCATCACAGTTGCATCTGAGATCATGGCAATTTTGTGTCTGTGCAGCAATCTGCATGATTTGAAGGAGCGTTTAGGAAAGATTATTGTTGCGTACAACATGGACGGTGAGCCAGTTACCGCTGCTGATTTAAAGGCAGTTGGTGCGATGGCAGCCCTTTTAAAGGATGCAATTAAGCCAAATGTCATTCAGACACTGGAGCATACACCGGCACTGGTACATGGTGGACCATTCGCTAACATTGCTCATGGTTGTAACAGCGTAAAGGCAACAAAGATGGCGTTGAAGCTTTCTGATATTGCAGTAACCGAGGCTGGATTTGGTGCAGATCTTGGTGCAGAGAAATTTATGGATATCAAGTGTCGTGCAGCAGGTCTTCATCCAGATGCAGTTGTCATCGTAGCAACTGTAAAGGCATTAAAATACAATGGTGGTGTGAAGAAGGACGAGCTTAGCGCACCAAATCTGGAGGCCGTAAAGAAGGGTATCGTCAATCTGGAAAAGCATATCGAAAACATTCAGAAGTTCGGCGTTCCGATTGTCGTTACATTAAATTCCTTCTTGACAGATACCGAGGAAGAGTACGAGTACATTCGTCAGTTCTGCGAGGAGAGAGGCTGTGAGTTCGCTCTGTCTAAGGTATGGGCAGACGGCGGTGAAGGTGGAATTGAGCTTGCAAACAAGGTTGTTCAGACACTTGAGACAAAGCAGTCCAATTATCAGCCACTGTACCCGCTTGAAATGCCATTAAAGGATAAGATTACAACCATCACAAAGGAAATCTATG
>CAUCWU010000477.1 GCA_958446555.1 uncultured Lachnospiraceae bacterium
TGCCGGTTTATTTTTAAAATTGCAAAGTTACGAAGTAACGGAGCAATTCGTAAGTATGCTATTCTATAATAATAAATAAGGAAGAAGGCAATGGTAGAGTTACAGGGATATATCGAGCGAATCGTATTTCGAAACGAGGAAAACGGCTATTCGGTACTGTGCATGAAGGAAGGAAATAAGGAAGAATTCCTTGTGGGCGTTTTTCCAGATGTGTCAGAGGGTGAATATTTGACAGCGCGCGGAGAGATGAATGTTCATCCGATCTACGGAAAGCAGTTGCGTGTGCAGGAGTACGAGTTTACAGCTCCGTCAGATGCTGCATCCACATTAAAATATTTGAGTTCTGGCGCGATAAAGGGAATTGGTCAGGCAATGGCAGCTCGAATTGTCAAGCTGTTTGGTGATGATACCTTTCGCATTATGGAGGAGGAGCCGGAACGATTGGCAGAGGTTCGAGGAATCAGTCCGAGAAAGGCAATGGAAATTTCAGGTGCTATGGCAGGAAAGAGGGATCTTCGTCAGGCAATGTTATTTTTACAGCAGTACGGAGTCAGCCAAAATCTCAGCATGAAAATTTACAATTTTTATCAGGGGCGTCTGTATCAGGTCATTCGTGAAAATCCGTATCGACTTGCTGAAGATATCGATGGTGTTGGCTTTCGCATTGCAGATGAAATTGCAGCAAAGGCAGGAATTTTGCCAGATTCAGATTTTCGCATTCGAAGCGGTATTTTGTATGTGCTAGAGCAGGCAACTGGACAGGGACACACCTGTATTCCGATGGATCAGGTCATGCAGGAGGCAAGACGACTTCTAGGTGTGGAGATTGATTCGATGAATGATCAGATCATGGATCTGATTATGGATAAAAAGATCGTCGTGAAAACAAAGATTTCTGATACAGGTGAAGAAATTCAGATGGTTTATTCTTCTGTCTGCTATTACACTGAGTTGTCAATTGCACAGATGCTAAAGGATTTGAACATAAAAGATACGATAGCACCAGAGGAGATCGCAAAAAAGATTAAAGAGATTGAAAAAGAACAGGAAATAGCACTCGATGATCGTCAGCGACTTGCTGTTTCAGAGGCGATCAACAACGGTCTTACGATCATCACCGGAGGACCAGGAACTGGAAAAACGACGACAATTCGAACAATTATCCGCTATTTCGAGAAGGAAGGTCTTGATATTTTATTGGCAGCGCCGACTGGACGAGCGGCAAAGCGTATGAAAGAGGCGACTGGCTGTGAGGCAAAGACGATTCACCGACTGTTGGAGCTTTCTGGTATGGTCGGAGAGGGAGCAACTTCATTTGGAAGAAACGAGGACAATCCGCTAGAGACTGATGTTGTGATTATCGATGAGGTCTCAATGGTCGATGTATTTTTGATGAAATCGCTTCTTCGTGCACTTGTTCCTGGTATGCGATTGATTCTTGTAGGTGATGTCAATCAGCTTCCAAGTGTCGGACCGGGAAATGTGCTTCGCGATATCATCTATTCGGATGCGTTTCCTGTGGTAAGATTGGAAAAGATTTTCCGTCAGGCAGCCCAGAGTGATATCATTATGAATGCCCATCGAATCAATGCCGGAGAGATTGTCGAGCCAAAGCCTGGAAGCAAGGATTTTCTGTTTATCAAGCGCGATAATCCTGGAAATATTGTCGGTGCGACGATTACGCTTTTAAAGGACAAACTTCCCAACTATGTAAATAGTACAACGCGCGATATTCAGGTGCTGACACCGATGAGAAAGGGAATTCTTGGTGTCGAGCAATTAAATGCAGCCTTACAGGAAGCGTTAAATCCGGCAGACGAGTCCAAACAGGAGTTAGCAGTTGGAGATTTTATTTTGCGTGAGGGCGATAAGGTCATGCAGATCAAAAACAATTATCAGATGGAGTGGAAGGTGCTAAACAGCTATCGAATGCCAATCGACGAGGGTGTTGGTGTCTTCAATGGTGATTGTGGGATTGTGCGTGAGATTAACTCTTACACCGAAAAAGTCACAGTTGAGTTTGAGGAAGGTCGCCGCGTAGAATACGAGTTTAAGCAGGCAGAGGAACTTGAGCTTGCCTATGCGGTGACGATTCATAAGTCACAGGGAAGTGAGTATCCGGCAGTCATTTTGCCACTTCTTGGTGGACCGAGAATGCTGATGAACCGAAATCTGCTTTACACAGCTGTCACGAGAGCCAAAAGCTGTGTCTGCATAGTGGGCAGTGTCCGCACGTTTCAGGAAATGATTGCAAATGAGCAGGAGCAAAAACGTTACAGTGGGCTAAAGGATCGAATAAAGGAGGTCTATGAGTTGGCTTGATGAGCTACTTTTTCCAAGGCGTTGTCCGGTATGTCAGGATATCGTAACTCCTTGGGGAAAGATGGTATGTGATACCTG
Organism: uncultured Lachnospiraceae bacterium; assembly: GCA_958446555.1. Taxonomy (GTDB): domain Bacteria; phylum Bacillota; class Clostridia; order Lachnospirales; family Lachnospiraceae; genus Anthropogastromicrobium. The sequence continues at coordinate 2,401 of CAUCWU010000477.1, forward strand.
CAGAAAAAAGCTTCGTCCGGTGGGAGATCGCGGCTGCTTTCAATGCGGCAGATTGCTACTTAACGGGGAGAGAGAGTACTGTGAAGACTGTCTTCGAATGGAAAGAAAAATCATTCGCGGATTGGTCGGTTATGACTATCG
>CAUCWU010000478.1 GCA_958446555.1 uncultured Lachnospiraceae bacterium
CAGTGCCGATTGGTGTGCGAGAGAATGGGGAAAACTTCTATTTTGATATTCATGAGAAGGCACACGGTCCTCATGGTGTGATTGCTGGTATGACTGGCAGCGGAAAGACGGAGATGATTCAGACATGGATAACATCGATGGCAGTTCAATTTTCACCAGAGGATGTGAATTTTGTTCTGATTGATTTTAAAGGTACAGGTCTGATTGATCCTTTTGTGTCAATGCCGCATTTAGCAGGTACGATCTCAAATCTTGATCATGATATTGACCGCAACCTGATTGCATTAAAAAGTGAATTAAACAGGCGAATGGGGCTGCTTTCCCGCTATGGAGCCAAGAGCATTCTGGAATACAAAAAGATGCAAAAAGAGCATCGAGACATGGAAATGCTTCCATTTTTAATTCTTGTACTCGATGAGTTTGCTGATTTTAAAAAGCAATTTCCTGATTTCATGGGAACGATTGATACAATCCTTCGTGAAGGACGAAGCATTGGTGTGTATACCATTTTAATGGCACAAAACCCAAATGGCATTATTACTGATCAGGTCAACGCAAACGTAGGTTTTCGATGGTGTTTAAAGGTGGCGTCCGAGTCAGCAAGCCGTGAAATTTTAGGAAAAAACGATGCGGCAGCAATCTTAAATCCAGGACGCGCCTACGTGAAGGCGAACACACCGCGCGGTGAAGTGTATGAGCTAATTCAGTCCTTCTTCTCAGGAGCTGCGTATCAGCCTGATGTAAAAAGGACAGATGCGAAGGCAACAGTCAATCTGGTCGAGTTGAATGGCAGACGTATAAAAGGTGCTGTAAAGAAAGAACAAAAGAAAAAAGGACAGAAAACCCAGCTTGAGGCTGTAATGGAGGCTCTAACAGAGTATGCTTCATCACATGCAGTTCGCCAAGCAAGAAAGATTTGGCAGGAAAAGCTGCCAAATGAGATTCTACTGTTCTCATTGCTTGAAAAACGAGCAGAAGCGTCTGTGTTTAAAGAGGAGACAAAAAAGGAGCATAAAGAGACGAGATCTCAGAATAAAGAAAACAGATCAATTGAAAGTCCAGTGGCTGTTCTTGGCTGCATGGATGATCCGGCCGCACAGCGTCAGGATATTCTTACACATAGTTTTTGGGAGGAGGGCAATCTTGCCGTAGTCGGAAGCGGACAGACGGGAAAGACAACATTTTTGCAGACGCTTCTTGTTTCTATGTGCATGAGTTATCAGCCAGATGAAGTACAGTTTTATCTTGTGGATATAAAAGGCTTTGGTCTTCGCAGTCTTGAAATATTTCCGCATGTTGGTGCAGCGGCAAGTGATGAGGATGAAGAAGAACTACAGGAAATGACACAGACAATAATTGAGGAGCTTGACCGAAGAAAGCAGCTCTTTCGTGAGGAAGGCGCTGGTTCGATGTACGCCTACACCGAGGGAACCGGGCAGCATCTTTCAACAATTATTTTTATGATTGATCAGGTGAACCTGGCAAATGATCTGCCATTTTCTGTTACGCAGGCATGGAATCGAATCGCAAGAGAGGGAGCTGCCAGAGGAATCTATTTGGCAGTCAGCTACAGCGGCGTGAGTGGAATAAGTGGTCAGCTGACACAAAATATCAGACGCTTTTTTGCACTGCAGCTGCCTGATAAGAGTGATTACATGACTTGTCTAGGTGTGCGCCCAAACAATACTGTGGAACAAATTGCAGGAAGAGGTCTTTTTAAAAAGGATGCAAAGCTTCTCACGTTCCAAACTGCAATTCCAGGTGAGGAAACTTCCGATACAAAGCGTATTCGTCATCTGCGTGAGGTTGCAAAAGAGATGGCTGCTGCATGGAAAAGTGCGCATCCAGTTATTCCAAATGTACCGCAGTGGCTGCCGTATGGAAGCGTGCAAAAAGAAGGTGTAACGGATCAGATATGTTTTGGAAAAGAGCTGGCAAAACAAACAGCGGTTTTTCTTTCAACAGATTCACAGGGACTTCTCATTTCTCATCAGGGAAAAGGGGAACTTGCTGTTCTTACTTGTTTGATGCGGGAGGTTCAGCGAACTAAAGGCAGCTTGTGGCTGTATACGGATCGAAAGGATGCATTTGGGCAGACAATCTTTTGCTGCGATGCAGTGTATGACACAGCAGCCGATCTGGAGATGGCACTTGATCCGTTTGCGTCAGAGCTTAGGCGGCGCAAACAGGAAAATGCAGGAAATTATCCTGCCATGTGCATTTTAATTGATGGATTTAAGCGTTTTATGGAGGAAGCACAGTTAAATCTTCTTCTTCGACTGGAGGCATATGTCAGTCTTGGAAAAGGATTATCAGTGCTGATTGCAGTGTCAGATACGGCAGAGAATCTGGAGTGGTGTAAAAATGAGGAGGCAAAAAATGTGCTGATGGCAACATTATTGTCGTTGCGCCATGCACTGGCACTTTCGGGAAAGCCAGCACAGCATATGGTACTTCGTGGAATGCTGTTTGAGCAGGGAACCACAAGCTGCAAGGAAACGGAAGGCTTTTGGATTAGTGAGACAGGCAGCAAACATGTCC
>CAUCWU010000479.1 GCA_958446555.1 uncultured Lachnospiraceae bacterium
AGATTCATGAGAGGCTGCATAGACACCGATCAGTGTACCGGTGAAGCAGCGATTTTCGATTTCGGTACAGAGAAAACGAATGGAATAAATACCTGCATCTTCAACTGGACCGTCACCAATTTTCCACTGAATCTGATAGCCGGATACTGAAGTCTTGAGCATAATTGTTATTTGCTTGCTTTCTGCAGATTCAGCTGAATCATTTTCCAGCTTTGTTCCTAAATCTTTTGTAAAATCGGTCACTTCGATGTCATCTAGTTTGCGAATGACAGCTAGTTGGGTCTTTCCATTTTGTTTTCTCTTGCAAATTCGGTAATAGAAATTTGAACTTAGGTAGAGGAGCATGCCGCCTTCTTCGCCTTCTTTTGGGGCAAATGTAAAGCTTGTCATGAATCGACTGTTGATATCTGGCTGGCAGATTGCTGCAAAGCATGGTCTTGACGGTGCCTCAAAGTCAAAGTCAGACGGATGAAGCAGTAACTTTTTATCTTTTCTATTATATAGCATAGAATCTGGTGTACGAAGAAACAGCCACTGTGGTTCCCAGACTGTGTTTGAAAAGTCTGGATGGAAGCTTGTTATCAACTGACTCTCGTTAATGTTTTTTGCCTGTTCTTTCGTCTGAATTTTACAAATTTGTCGTTCTACTTTGTTTTCAAGCTTTGCCCGACCACCTGCTGCGATCGGCCAGCCCTCTTTCCACTCAACCGGTGTCAAAAATGTCTCTCTTCCTAGCGGTGTCTTGTTTTTCAATACGGAACGTGTTCCCAAATGCACCATCCACCAGTTTCCATTTTCATCTTCTACTAAGTCAGCATGACCGGCACACTGAACTTGCTTTGTCGTGTCGTTTTTGTTTGTCAAAATCGGATTGTACGGACAATTCTCATATGGGCCATAAATATTTTTGCTGCGGGCTGCTACTTCCATGTGATTATAGGAGGTTCCACCCTCTGCTGCAAGCAGATAATAATAGTCACCGATATGATAAACATGTGGGCTTTCTAGCCAGCCGCCGCCCGTGCCATTCCAAATTTCTCGTCTTTCTTCTTTTCGAATACCGGTATCTGGATCAATCTTTGCAAGTACAATTGCCTCATGACCATTTGTAAAATCATTTGTACAATAGTAGGCATCATCACCGTCAAAGCAAATTGACGGATCAATTCCACCAAAATCTGTCCACACTGGATCTGACCATTCACCATTGATATCGTCAGTATATATAATCATATTTCCCATTCCATCAATTGCTACTGTTACATAAAAACGACCTTTGTGGTAGCGGATTGTCGGTGCCCACACGACAGATGCTTGGATCTGGGTGGAAACCTCGTATAATTGGATTTTGATAGGTTATCATTGTTTCTGCCTGCCTTTCTATTTTTACGCTCTATGGAACTCATTTCCTGGCATATCTTGTATCAGTTTTCGCATGCCATCCATGGTATCTGGCAATGCATCCCTAAGAAATTCAAGAGTTGTGATGGTATTTAGTCCCCACTGAGCTGCGAAGTTTGTCTTGATCCATGGAATCTCAAAAAGATCTTTTTTCTCATCGTCTTTTGCATAGATCTGTGGAGCAAATCCTGACTCATCGCCTATTTTTATCAGCGCATTTAAAAGATTCTTCCATACTGTAGTGGCTAGTTCTTGATCACTTGTCTGTGCTGCTGCATAGGCACCGATATCGGAAGCAAACCAAGGAAATGCAAACGGGCGATTTTCAATCTGTCCATTTGTCTTTTCACTTTTCTGCCTTGGCGTCAGATAATAAAATCCGCCGTAGACAGAAAGAAGCTTTCTCAGTGTCTCATCGCCAAGCATATCTGCTAGCTCCCACCAGACTTCCGGGCCACCCATGCAAATCTGAAGGTGCATATTTGGACTCTTCTCGTCCTCGCCCTCGTAAATCAGATGGCCATTTTCTTCGTAGCGATAGGACGGACCTGATGCCAGTCCAAACGGCATCTCACTCACGTCCTTAATGCCCTGACGAATCTTTTCCAGATAGTAAGGATCTAATGTGCGCTCATACTGCGTCATCCAGTTTGATAAAAATGATGTCCAATCTGGGCCACTTCTTATGACTACATAAGAACCTTTCTCATCCTTTTGCTGGAAATAGGTAATATTTTTCATCGAAAGGTCTGCGTCCTTTGCATCGGCCATTGCATCGCCAATACGCGCATCTCCTGTCAAATAATAGTAAACGCGGTGATGACCTGCCATCGACACTCTTGGTTCCTTACAAGAGCAACCCCAATGGCGCACATTGTGGCGAGATCCAATTCCTGCCATCGGTCCAAAATGGTAAAAATCCACTTCTGAACAGTGACGGCTCATTGCCTCTGCCACGGTAAATACATCTTCTCTTCCTGTACGAAGAAAATACAGCCACAGCCAATAGGTTGGAACAAGCTCCGTGTTCTGCCAAGCAAAACCGCCCATATCGTAGCGCCAGCAGTGACGAATTGGATCATACGTATGCATCACATCACCATAATCAAACAAGCCATACCATTTTCTTGCCTC
>CAUCWU010000480.1 GCA_958446555.1 uncultured Lachnospiraceae bacterium
GGCCAAAAACGAATTTTGATAATGAAAATAAATAATGGTAAGAAAAGAGCTGCCTGCAAAGTACAGACAGCTCTTTTTTATCGCTTTTTTATAAATTCAGTTCAATACAACTCTTAAACTGAAAATTAGTTCATAGCGTTAACAGCCTTGTTCATACGGCTGATCTTTCTGGATACAGTGTTGTCATGATAAACACCCTTGGATGCAGCCTTTCTCATTACGGACTCAGCCTCAACAACTGCAGCCTGAGCAGCAGCCTTATCACCTGCAGCAACAGCGGTCTCTACCTTCTTGATGTAGGTCTTTACCTTAGAACGAGCGGACTTATTTCTCTCAGCTCTTGCCTGACTAACTAAAACTCTCTTCTTTGCGGACTTAATATTTGCCATGGGGCACCTCCAAATAAATTCTATTTTTCTCTGATTTTTATGTTTTGAAAGCGAAAGGTGTACACTTGAAAACACCGTTTCAACACAAGTGGTATCATAGCTTAAAAATGCTGATCTGTCAATACATATTTTGAAAAAAATTGCAAAAAATAAGAAAAAGTTTTACATGTAAAACAAATTTGATTTCTTTAAAAGTTTTACATGTAAAACATTAATGCTAGTAGATTAGGAGAAATCATGAAATGAAGACAAATATGTATACAGATCTTGCCATTGAGCTTCAGGAGGAGTGTAGTGTAAACCGTGGAGAGATTGCTGGTGTGATATTAGAAAAGCATCAAGAGCGTACATCAAAGAAAAACGATACGCTCACAGTCACAGAGATTGAGATACAAACGAAGGAAGGGGCAGAGCGTATGGGAAAGCCGATCGGCAAGTATTTGACAATCGAGATAAACGAAATTGACTGTCCTTCAAATTGTTCAGAAATTCTCGCTTCGCATTTAAAGAGAATGATGCCAAGCACTGCACAGTCTATTTTATTTGTCGGACTAGGCAATGCCAATATGACAGCAGATGCGCTAGGACCGCAGACAATGGAAAAGCTTGCTCTGGCTGGAATGGCTTGTCATGCAGCTATGATGACACCGGGCGTATTTGCACAGACAGGCATGGAAAGCAGTGATATCATAAAAGGAATTGTACAAAAGACAAAACCTGATTGCATTGTGACAGTAGATGCTTTGGCGGCACGAAGTGCATTTCGCCTAGGCAAGACAATTCAGATTACAGATACTGGGATTCGACCAGGATCTGGAGTTGGCAATACTCGAAAAGGAATCAATAAAGAAACGATGGGCATTCCAGTGATTGCGATTGGGATTCCAACTGTTGTCAGCGCAGCAGCGATTGTATCCGATGCGATGGATGCACTCAAACAAATCGGATACAACGAGCATATTTTGGGAAGTATTGCAATGTTAGGTCAGGAAGAATATTACCAGCTAATTTCTGAGGTATTCGCACCGAACCTTGGAACACTTTTTGTCATGTCTCGAACTCTGGATGAGGAGCTAGATCAGATGAGTTGCCTTCTTGCAGAGGCTTTGCAGAAAGTAGTTTGATATTAATCTAATACAAAACTTAGCCAGAGACAAAGCCACGTATTCTATAAAATAGCGCATTTGCATAGAATAGCTCAAAGCAAAAAAGGATGTCCGATATGTACCGATATCGAAATGTGAACGTTCGAAAGCGAGAACGAATTGCCACACTTGTCTTGTGGTTACTTTTAATTGTCTGCACAGGTTATATTTTCTGGAAGATCAATCCAGATCCAATCCATCAGGGAATTGGATGGACGAAAAAACAAACCGAACAGTTTCTAGATCAATGTGAAAAACAGGCGCTGATGCAGACACTCCCCGTATTTTCAAACTTTTTTCTTCAGGAAACTTGGAACAACGAAGAGACTAAAAATGCAACCTCAAATACAATAAGCTTTACAAACGATCCGTTTTATCAGAAATATTTAAGCTTTCATCAGCCAGGAGATGGCTAATCCTCAAATTTTTCTCTTTACAAAAATCAAATTCACGGTATCATTAAAAGAAAAATGCCATGAAAAATAAGCATTTCTTGGAAAAGATCAATTCGCTAAAATGAAGGATGGTGTCATTTTGATCAATGCAGCTCGTGGTATGCTTGTTGATACCGATGCGATGATTGAAACGCTCGAAAGTGGTAAGCTTGGCTATGCAGCACTTGACACAATCGAAAACGAGGCCGGACTCTATTATCTTGATCGAGAGGGAGATATCATTGGCAATCGTGATCTTTCTATTTTAAAGGGATTTCCGAATGTTTTCGTTTCCCCTCATATGGCATTTTACACCGATCAGGCTGTCGCCGATATGGTTGGAAATGCAGTAAAAGGACTGATGGGCTTTTGCTTGACACCAAACGAGAAAAATCCGTTTGAAGTTTATTAAAAAGTTTCTTGAAATGTATACTTGTGCATTGCTTTCTTTTATGTTATGATACTTTAGATAGAAAATGAAAAAAAGTTGAATGGAGGAGAAGCAATGCGTATTTTGGTTGAAAATGGACGGCTTTTGGACCCT
>CAUCWU010000481.1 GCA_958446555.1 uncultured Lachnospiraceae bacterium
GCGATGAAATCAAAGAGAAAACTGTGCCAGTGCTAGTCATCATCGAAGGATTGACCATGTATCTGTCAGAAGCGGACGTGCAGCGAATCTTTGCAGTGATTTCTGGGCGCTTTCAGCAAGCAACTGTCTTTGTGGAAATCATGAATCCGATGATTGTAAAGCGGTTCAAGGAAAAATCCATTGATGCCAGCAACGCAAAATTTGTGTGGGGTGTGAAAAATGGCGCTGCCCTTGCAAAACTTATGCCGAATTTTCAATTTAGGGAAGAGCACAGCCTGACGGAAGGGATGGCGGCCTTTGTGCCGATTTATAAGTTACTAGACAAACTGCCGTTTGTGAGAAACATTTCAAACAAAATCATCATACTGGACAAGCAGTTATCCGGAGAAAAAACGGAAAATAATAATGATAAAGGGCGGTTTTCCTCATGAAATTTCTTGCAAAGACAAAATAAAAAAACTATACTAATAATGATTAGAATACACTAACTTAAAAAGAACACTTAGAATGCGAACAGAGTAAGAATCTGCAAAAAAAATGTTGGAAAGGAAATAAACGTGTTACAAAATCCATATAAAACTGCTGAAACGATACTTTTTGCATCATCCAAGCCTAGTGGCAAATTGAAAAGTGTTGATTTGTATGGTCCTTCTGTTAAAGAAAAAAATGAAGGATCACTATGTTCAACATTTCATCTTGAAAATGAAAGTGGTACTGGAGACATTGCTGCCTATTCAGTATTTCCAGGTATGGAACTAGTCTATAATGATATGCATATGAAGTATTGCAACAAAACGCAAAATCCTCGGACGAATTTTCTTGAAATTAATTATTGCAGAGAGGGGCGGTCTGAATGTACTTTTGGAGAATATAGTTATTGTTACATGACAACTGGTGATTTATCCATTTGTTCTTTGCAGGGAAAATCACACACATCATCTTTTTCAACCTCTCATTACCATGGCATAACAGTTACGATTGATTTTGCAGAAATTACAGAAGAGATGAAGCAGATTTTATCACTTCTTTCGATTGATCTAAATCGAATTTTAGCATTTTCAGAAAAACAGGATTTTTATATGGTGCGTGCAAATGAGACGATTCAGCATATATGTTCAGAATTGTACACGGTACAAGATCATTTAAAGCCTAGTTATAGTAAAATAAAGCTGCTGGAACTTTTGCTAATATTGACAGAAATGAATTTTGATGCTGGCAGGAAAGATTATGTTTATTTTTCAAAAGCACAAAGAGATTGCGTTTTAAAGATTCACGATTTTGTAGTAGAACATATTACAGAACACTATACAATTGAGGAGTTAGCAGAGCGATTTGAGATATCGCCGACTTCATTAAAAAAATGTTTTAAGGAAATGTATGGTGTTCCGATCTATACTTATTGCCGTACCTATCGGCTGCAAATTGCAGAGAAAATGTTAAGGGAAGGGCAATTGTCGGTAGCTGAGATAGCTGCAAAAATTGGATATATTAATCCGAATAAATTCACATCTGCTTTTTGCTCTGAATACAAAATGACACCGACAGAATATAAAAAGAATGTCCAAATGGATAGAAAATAGTCTGTTTGGTCATTGAGATTTGAATCGGTACTAGATAAAATATGCATTAGTTAGTTATAACTAACATAATATAAATTTAAAAGGAAAAGAGGAAAAAAGATATGAGAAGAAAAATGTTTGTTATGCCACTTGCAGCAGCTATGGTTTTAAGTGCTGTTCCAGCATTTGCATCAGAAGGAACATCATCAGCTGCAGAAGAGACAGTAGAAGAGACATCCGAGGCATCATCTGCAGAAGAGAGCGAGAATGAAGGGGTCGGAGATGTCCTTGCCAGTCTAGAGGGAACCTATGAGGAGTTATTCCCTGTGATCGCAGATGCAAAGTATGATGATTTGTGGCTAGGCTTTTGCGCTCAGTATGGTGATGAGGAGAATGCGCAGCTGTATTCTGATATGTTAAAGGGCAGCACGACTGCATTGATTTATGGAGCAGAAGCGATTGATACCTATGCAGAGAATCCAGACGACACGGCATTTGACTGTTATTTTTTGCATGGAGTTGCACAGTTTACAGTAGAAGGAAACACGATTACTGGAACAGATGCAGACGGTGAGGAGGTATTTTCTCACACCTATACTTATGTTGGCGATGCAGAGGATGGAAGCTTTGCAATTTATAAGAGCGATGACGAGAACTCTGGTGATTTTACTTATTTTGCATTTGCAGCAGATACGCCAGATACGACCTATCATATTGAGTTTCGCTACGGATATACCGAGTACAAGATAAATTCTTTCTATGATGGAGATTATGCCTACTGGATGGCATCAGGAATTAAGACAGATGCATCTGAGGATGTAATCAGTGATTGTGTTGAACTGTTTTGCAGTGAGAATCTCGCAGAATAAATAAAACGAATCCTTATAATTAAAAGATGACAAAATAGAGTGTGTCGAGAAATCGATATGCTCTATTTTTTAGGA